>JBAVYG010000038.1:0-2531 GCA_049698675.1 Terriglobia bacterium | reverse complement strand
AACCGTCGGGACGTATGCGCCACCCGGGATTGGCGGGCGGAAGGGGACTCGATGTCTCTTGACAGACCTGGGTAGATAGGCTAGGATGGTAAGCGGGGTTGTGGAAGAAACTGCATTCAGGATTCAGCAGTCAGGAGTCAGAATGAAGAGCATTTGCTTTCCGCCGACTGCCTTCTGCTTACTGCCTACTGCCTACTGCCCTCTGCTTACTGCCTACTGCCTACTGCATTTGAGGGAGTTCGAGTTGGCGGGACTATTGCCCCGTTCTGCAGCCTACGACATGATGTCACCGCCGACGGGGAAGGAAAGAAGCAGTAACTTTAAAAATTGACGGAACCATGCGCGAATGTCTATGAAAACAAAGGACCGGCTTTCAGCAGCCCGCAACGAAGCGGGAATGTTATAGAAAACAAAGGGACTTAGCCTTTCAAGGCGGGAATGTTATTGAAAATACAGGAGTTATATAATACACTCGGCATTTCGGAGGACCAAGAAACGACCAGACCAAGCCCCAAACGGACTGGCGAGATGCCCCGCGTCACTTCCTGAATCCTGAATCCTGCACTTGGTCAGGCCGGTGCTGGTGTCATTTGGAATGGGGATCCACTCGAGCCGCCGGTCATTCCCGTCCCGCCATGGCGGGAGGAATCCAGTCCGACGACAGCACATTTCCAAAGGTTTGCGGAGTGGATTCCCGCTTTCGCGGGAATGACTGCGCTCCATATGACACCACTATCGCCAGCGGGCAAAGTTTGACTCACTCCCGCCGAGCCGTTATAGTAATTCGACCTCGAAAATTTTGCGGGCCTGGTTAGGAGAGGGCGGAGTTGGACAAAGAGATTTCCAAGGTTTATTCCCCCGAGGCTATTGAGCCACACTGGGCGCGGTCCTGGGTGGCGCAGAAGCTCTACCGTCCTTCGGACGACCCTGCTCGCCCCCGTTTCTGCCTGGTGATCCCTCCGCCCAACATCACCGGCATGCTCCATATGGGCCACATGCTGGAGCATACGGAGATTGACATCCTGATGCGCTGGCATCGCATGAGCGGCAAAGACGTCCTTTGGTTGCCGGGCACCGATCACGCCTCCATCGCCACCCAACTGATCGTGGAGCAGGAACTCGGCCGGCAGGCCTTGCCCGATCTTGAGCCCGGTTCCTCAGCCCGCGCTGCCTGGCGCCGCGAAGGCCAGCGGCGGCGCGTCGAGATGGGCCGCGAGCAGTTCCTGGAACTCTGTTGGAAGTGGAAGGTGCAGAACGGTGGGACCATCCGCCGCCAGATGGAGCGCCTCGGCGCCTCCTGTGACTGGACGCGCGACCGCTTCACCCTGGACGCGGCTTATTCGCGCGCCGTCCAGGAAGTCTTCGTCCGGCTTTACAACGAAGGGTTGATCTATCGCGGCAAGTACATCGTGAATTGGTGTCCACGCTGCGGCACCGCCGTCTCCGACCTGGAAGTGGTCCACGAAGAGCGCCCGGGGCATTTGTGGTACATCCGGTATCCCTTTGAAGATGGTTCCGGTTCTATCACGGTGGCCACCACACGGCCCGAGACCATGCTGGGCGATACCGCCGTAGCGGTAAATCCCGCCGACGAGCGCTACCGCTCCGCTCTGGGCCGCAAATTAGTCTTGCCGCTTCTCAAACGCGTGATTCCCGTCATCGCGGATGATTTCGTGGACCCGCAGTTCGGCACCGGGGCTGTCAAGGTGACGCCGGCTCATGACCCGAACGACTATGACATGTCGCTGCGCCACAACTTGCCGCGCGTCGAGGTGATCGATACCTCTGCAACCATGACGGAAGACGCCGGCCCTTACAAGGGTTTGGACCGTTATCAGGCGCGGGAAAAGGTTGTCCAGGATCTTCGCGAGCAGGGCCTACTTGAAAGGATCGAGGATTATCCCCTGAGCGTCGGGACCTGCCAGCGCTGCAAGACGGTGCTTGAGCCGCTGCTCTCCGCGCAGTGGTTCATGAAGATGAAGGAATTGGCTGAGCCTGCCATCCGGGTGGTGGAAGAAGGCCGCATCCGCATCACGCCGGAAAACTACAGGAAGATCTACCTCGACTGGATGCGCAATATCCACGATTGGTGCATTTCGCGGCAGCTCTGGTGGGGCCATCGCATACCGGTCTGGTACTGTGACGCTTGCGGCGAAGTGATCGTCGGGCACGTTGCGCCACTGGCATGCCCCAATTGCGAGGTCTCGAGCCTGCGGCCCGAAATGGATGTGTTGGACACCTGGTTCAGCTCCGCGCTCTGGCCTTTTGCCACCCTCGGCTGGCCGGACGACACTCCGGACCTGCGCCGCTTCTACCCCAACGACCTCATGATCATGGGTTTCGACATCCTGTTTTTCTGGGGCGCGCGCATGATCATGATGGGCATGAAGTTCATGCGTGATGTGCCCTTCCGTGAGCTTTACATTCACGCCCTGGTGCGCGACGCGGAAAAGCAGAAGATGTCCAAGACCAAGGGCAACGTCATTGACCCGCTCGAAGTGACGGAGAAGTACGGCACGGACGCGGTACGC
>JBAVYG010000037.1:0-22238 GCA_049698675.1 Terriglobia bacterium | reverse complement strand
CAGAAAATGCGTAGATCTGTAACGGGCAATCTGCTTCTCGCATCCTTGAAATCGTGAAGGAAATCAAAAGTTTCCTGTCTCCTTTTTCACTTTCCTTGTAATCTAATCGAAGTGTAAATGTTTTCTGTTAAGCAGGAGGTGACAAGATGGCAGTGGCAAAGACGGTAGTGACCATGGGTGAGAAGTTTGGAAATACGTCCCGTGTAAAGGAGATCCTAAGCTGGTACGAAAGTGACAATCCCGGAGTCAAAACGAACATCGCGCGCTTGCTGAACTCCGGCCGGCTGGCGGGAACCGGCAAGTTTGTGATTCTGCCCGTTGACCAGGGCTTTGAACACGGCCCGGCTCGGAGTTTTGCTGTCAACCCGGCAGGCTACGATCCCAACTATCACTTTGAGCTGGCTCTGGCGGCAGGCTGCAATGCGCACGCGGCGCCGCTTGGGTCAATCGAGGCTGCCGCGAACCGGCATGCGGGCGAAATCCCTCTCATCCTGAAGATTAACAGCCACGACCTACTGCACGACGAAAAAGATCCTCTCCCTGCTGTGACGGCAGGGGTGAAGGACGCTCTGCGCCTGGGCTGTGTGGCCATCGGCTTCACGATCTATCCGGGCTCGGCGCACGCTCAGACGATGTACCAGCAACTCCGCGAAGCCGCTGCTGAGGCGAAGGCCAGCGGGCTGGCCGTAGTGGTTTGGTCCTACCCGCGCGGCACGAGCTTGAGCAAGGAAGGCGAGACCGCTATTGACGTAGCAGCTTACGCGGCGCAGATTGCGGCGCAATTGGGCGCCCACGTCATCAAGGTGAAGCTGCCCAGCGCGCACCTCGAGCAGCCGGAAGCCAAGAAAGTTTACGAGAAGGTGGGTGTCCCGATCGGAACCCTCGCCGAGCGCGTCCGTCACGTTGTCCAGAGCGCCTTTGATGGTCACCGCATCGTGATCTTCTCCGGCGGCGCCAAGAAGGATGACGACGAAGCGGTGTTCAATGAGGTTCGCGCCATCCGCGACGGTGGCGGCTTCGGCTCCATCATCGGCCGCAACTCCTTCCAGCGTCCCAAGGAACACGCCCTGAAGTTTCTCGACACGATCATCAAGATTTACGCTGGGGAAGTGGATTAGTGCGGCTCGTGGCATCCCAAGGGGGGCCCGATGCTACTTCAGCAGAATCTTCTCACCCCCGTGCGGAGAGTACTTCGTCAGCGTAGCGTCCAGCGCACTGGCCGCTGCTGGAGCGGGTACAGTACCCCTGAAGAGAATATCCTTCGGATCCACTTTGCGACCGTACAGGCGCTCGTTGGCGTCGTTGTCCTGCTTCACGATCTGCCCCTCGAGTGAGAGCCCCGCGAAGAGCCCGCGCGAGCGCGAGTAGGTCAGGATCTCCGCCTGCAATTGCACGTCGGTGGCCCCTTCCGCCGTTCGGCCTACCGGGCCTCCTGCCACGGAGGCATCCGCGCCCAGCGTCGCTCTGCTTTGCACCAGCTTTTGCGCCCCTTTGGCGTTCATTACCACGAGAACGAAGTCGGTAGCTTGCCCCCCCAGTTGAAATCCAAAATTCGCGCCCCCTACGGTAAACATTGAAGGCGCAGCCCAGGCGCCGGTACCTCCCCGCCGACAAACCAGCACTCCTCGGCCAAAGCTGCCACCCACTCCGAATGCCAGCTTCTTTTCGGAAGGAATCACGCCCACGCATACCGCTTTATTGAGCAGATTCCTGGGGATCCCTTTCTCCGGCGTCCCCATGATTTCGCTGATCACCTCGGCGGCCTTCTGCAGGCGCTCGGCTTCCCGGCCTCCTTCAGCAGCCAACGCAGACCCACTCAGGCTTACAAACAGAAACGCCGCAATTAGACTTCGCATCTTCAGCTCCCTCGCTGCGGGGAAGGCAGAAAGCACAACGACAACTCCCGCGTGCCCCGCTTTGTGAAGATTGCCGTAAAACAGTTTACTCTGCCACACTTGGTAATCAGTTAGACGGTCCTCAAGGTTCAGGGGTTTCCTTGGGCTTGCGTCGCGAAGTCGCCTTACGCTGAGGCCTTCTTGGGGAGCGCTTCGCAAGGCCGGGCTTTCGCATCCTCTTCTCGGGAGCCGCTTCCACCGGAGCAGGCGGTTCGCTCGGGGGTGGCGCGGCCTCAAGCGCCTCAATCACGGTGGTTTCTTCTGGACTCTCCACCGCCTCCCAGAGGACGTCGGTTTCCGGTGGTGCGATTTCAGTATCGACTACAACAGCGACTTCGGGAACCGCTTCGGCTGCCACAGGTGTGGGTACGGCTTCCGTCGAGGTGGGGAAGATTCTCCAGATTCCTTTGCGATCTCGGTGCAGACGCAACCAACCTTCGCGTTGCGCTTGGTGGAGAAGGTCGAGCAACCCGTGAAAACCAGCCCGCCGCTCATCAAAACGCCCATCCGCACTGCGCATCGCTTGGCGGACCTGGCGCAGGTAAATGGGACGGGAAGGTGCCTTATCGATGAGTGATGAAAGGGCTTTCTTCAGCAGAGCAAGCGTCTCCTCAGCGTTCAGGCCCGATTCAGGAGCGCCTTCCGGAGATGGCGATGGAGCCAATTCGGCCGGCGCGGTCGACTCGGGGATCGTCTCGCGGGCGGGTTCCACAGTTTCCGGCGTGAGTTCTTTCGAGCCTTCCGCTTCCACAATCTCGACCAAGTAGCCCCGGTCCGTCTTGCGCGCCTGAACAAGGTTAGTTTTCTCGAGCTTCCGAATGAATTCTAAGAACGATCCCGCGCCATAGTCCCGCTCCGTGAAAGTGGGATCCAACTGGAGCAGAGTGCTCTTGAGCAGGCCAAGTTGGGGGGCCACTTCCCGCTCCGCGAGGATCTTGAGTGCGCGCTGGATGTTGGGAAGGGCGCTGGGGAGCGGTTTAATTTCGCTCGAGCCCCGGCCCGAGCTCCGTGCCGCCCGTGCCGCGCGTGAACCGTCCCCCCCCGTCGCGGCTCCCAGCAAGTTCTCGTAGGCAATAAATTCGTGACAGTTGCGCTGCAAGATTCCGCTGGTAAATTGGCGGCCCCCCACCACGAAAACGCGCTTGTCGTACTGCTTGAGTTTCTCCACCAGCGCGATGAAGTCGCTGTCGCCCCCCACAATCGCGAAAGCGTTGATGTGGTCGCGGGTGAAGGCCATCTCGAGCGCGTCGAGCGCCAGGGTGATGTCCGCCCCATTCTTGTCACCGCGGGGTGTAACGTTGCGTTGCACCATTTGCACCGCATGCTGCGTCATCTCGCGGCCGTAATCACCAGCGCGGGACCAGTCACCGTAGGCAGTCTTGCTGACCACTTCGCCCCGTTCTTTGAGCGCTTCAAGGACCACGGAGACGTCGAAATCCTTTCCGAGTGTATCCTTGACTCCGATCTGGATATTGTCAAAATCGATAAAGATAGCTAGCTTTAGTCTTTCTTCGGCCATATTTCCTTCTTTCACCGGGCCTGGCGGCTGCGGGTGTTAAGCATTCAGCGGTTTGACCACTCCCCTCTTATATAATACTCCAGAACGTTGTCCGGTGGGAGTCCAGTAGGCCTCGCCGTTTCCGGGGGCTGACACTGAAAAACGCCCCGTGGAGAATTCGTCGGGGAGAACCTCGCACGACCTGTTTGGGTCCTGCATCGTGTAGAGTTGTTGAGCTTGGCGTTCATCTCTGCTGGCAGGATGGTGAGATTCGATCTATGGTTAATCAACGTCAAGCAGGAGCAGCGTAACCTTGCGCTGCAGGTTGGCGGACAAAGGAGTTTCATATGCCGGAACCAATCCGGATTGGGATCGTGGGAGCGCGTTTTGCCGCCCGTTTCCACTGGGAAGGATACCAGCGCGTTTATGGGACGCCGGTTCAAGTTGTGGGGGTAACTTCACAATCCGCAGAATCGCGGGAGGCGTTTGCGCGCCAGCACGGGATCAAGGCCTTTGCTTCATTCGAGGAACTTTGTGAGGCTGTTGAAGTTGTTGATCTCTGCACTCCGGGTTCGACCCATGAACTGCTTGCTGTCCAGGCCCTCCGCCGGGGCAAACACGTAGTGATCGAAAAACCCTTTACGGGATATTACGGTCCGGGCACGCCTGATTTCCGGGGAGACGCCTTCAGTAAGGAGGTCATGTTGCGGGAGGCGATGGCCAGTTGCGACCGCATCCTGGATGCTGCCCGGGATGCTGGAAGACGCATCTGCTATGCGGAGAATTGGGTGTATGCTCCCGCCGTCCAAAAGGAGCGTGAGATCCTGGTGAAGAGCGGTGGCCAGATTCTGTGGGTCATCGGAGATGAATCACACAGCGGCTCACATTCCCCCTATTACGGTATCTGGAAGTTTTCCGGGGGCGGGGCGCTGGTGGGCAAGGGATGCCATCCTCTAACGGCAGTCCTTCACCTGAAGCGCGCCGAGGGTGAAGCGCGCGACCGCAAGCCCATACGTGCTGCGACAGTTTCCGCTCGCACGCACGAAATAACACGCCTCAAGACCTTTCGCGACGCAGGGTTCCTCCGCACGAATTACCAGGACATCGAAGACTATGGCCAGATTCACGTTACCTTTGAGGACGGCACAGTGGCCGATATCTTCTCTTCGGACCTGGTGCTGGGCGGGGTTCACAACTGGCTGGAGGTATTTGCCAACAATCACCGTACACGCTGCAATCTGAATCCGGTAAATGCCCTCGAAACCTACAGCCCCAAGGAGGAGCTCCTCAGGAATGTCTACGTGGTGGAGAAGACGGGCACCAAGCAAGGGTGGAGCCACCCCGCCCCGGATGAGGATTGGCAGCATGGGTATCCGCACGAGTTTCAGGATTTTGTGCAATGCCTTGCCCACAACCGAGAACCCCTCTCCTGTGGAGACTTGGCGCGCGACACCGTCGCTGTACTTTACAGTGCCTACGTGTCCGCGGAGCGGCGTGGAATGGAAGTCGAGGTCCCCCTGGAGAAGACGCCCTGAGTAATTGCCGTACGAGGCATGCATCGTAATTTCTGTGGTTCTGGAAAGTAAGGCTTTCCATCACCTCGAAACTCTGTTCGTACCGTTTTGGGGGTCAGAGCTAGCGGGGCTTCAATACTGCCCCAATACGGTCCTGCTTGACAATTTTTGTCCAAAGCGCGCGCACAGCACGTCTACCTCTCGTGGGATTTGTTGCCAGAAGGACAGTAAGTTCTTTATTTTCAAGCCGAGGAGTCTGTGCGAAGCGGGGCGGTCCCGGCATGAAACGTGCTATAATTTGTGCATGGTGTGAAGTGCTTTGAGGCGCCAGTGGTTTCCTCTGGTGTGCCGGGGGGAAGGAATGAGTTCCATGCCTCGCCATGAAGAAGGATTCTCTCTTATAGAACTCCTTATTGTTGTAGCCATCATCTTAATTATTGCTGCTATTGCTATACCGAGCCTGATCAGGAGCCGGATAGCTGCTAACCAAGCATCGGCCATCGAGAGCCTACGCGTGCTAGGAACCGCAGAGGTCACTTACGCCGCGATTTACGGGAATGGGTATTCCGCCAGCCTCACCCAACTGGGCTCACCTCCCGCCGGGGCCGTTCCCAGCGCTTCCGCCGCCGGCCTGATTGACGACCTTTTGGTAAGTGGAGCCAAGAGTGGCTACAATTTCACGTACACTGCCACCTTGCTTGATGCCACCGGCCGGTATAACGGCTACACGATTTTGGCCAACCCCACACAACCCGGCATATCAGGCGTCGACTACTACTACGAAGACGAGACGCATCTCATCCGCATGAATACAACCGCTCCGGCTGGATCCACGGACTCGTATGTCGCGGATTAGTCTGCCGAATCAAGATTTCCACTTCGATCAGACGAACTCAGATTTCGACATTCGCGCTTTCTGGTACTATTAACGTGTTGCGGCTTGGCCGGACACGAGGGAGCGTCGAATGTTTTCCCGCCATAATCGCATGATCGGTGCCTTTTATTTGTGCGCCGACACGCTGCTGGCCTTAATCAGTTTTTGGGTGGCCTGGGAGGTTCGCTCCTACCTCATCCTTCCCCGGCCGCTTTATTCGCTTTCTAACTATCCCTGGATTGTTCCTCTATCGGTGGGGATTTGGATCGTCGTGGGCCTGCTGGCAGGGATTTACCGCGAGATCAATGAAGAAGATTTGCATCGCGCTTTCACGGACCCTCTCAAGGTTGGGCTCATAGGGACGGTGCTGCTTTTTGCCGCTACCTTCGCGATTAAATTTCAGTATCTCAGTCGCTTGTTGCTGGTGCTGTACGCGGCCACGGACCTGGTGGCCATGACGCTCTTCCGGCTCGTGGCAAGGCGCTTCGCCGGACCTTTGCGGCGAAGTCTGGCGGGGCTGCGCAGTTTTCTGCTCGTGGGGGAAGGGCCGGAGGTGATTGAAGTTGCGCGCACCATCGAAGCCCACGAAACTCGCGGCATGCGACTCTTGGGATTTGTTCGAACCGGCTCTGCTCCCCCCTTCTTGCCTGACCAGTCCCTGTTGCGGGGTTCTTACCCCGTCTTCGACTTGCCGCAGCTTCAGGAACTCCTCCGCAAGCAGGTCATTGACGAAGTAATTTTTGCCATATCCAAAGACGATTTGGAAAGGTTGGGGGAATCATTTCTGGCCTGTGAAGTGGAAGGGGTGAGGACGCGGGTGCTTCTCACCTTTTTCCCTCATGTGATCTCCAAGGTTTATTTAGAACGTTTGGGCGAGAAACCGCTGCTCACCTTCGCCACCACGCCCGAAAACGAATACCTGCTCCTATTGAAACGCGCCCTGGATTTTGTGATGGCGGTTACCCTGCTCGTGGTCCTGTCTCCTCTGATGGCCCTGTTGGCCTTGCTCATCCGGTTGACCTCTAAGGGTCCGGTCCTTTACCGGCAGACGCGCTGCGGGCTGGGCGGCAGAAAGTTCACCCTTTATAAATTCCGTTCCATGCGTCCGGATGCCGACCTGCGCCGCGAGGAACTGGAAGCTCTGAATGAAGTGGATGGGCCGGTTTTCAAAATCACCCATGACCCCCGTTGCACGCCCATGGGGCGGTTCCTGCGCAAATTCAGCCTCGATGAACTCCCGCAGTTGCTCAACATCGTCAAGGGCGATATGTCTTTTGTAGGTCCGAGGCCGCCCTTGCCGGAGGAAGTGGAGAAGTACGAGGGCTGGCAACGCCGCCGCCTGCGCATGCCTCCCGGCCTCACCTGCCTGTGGGCGCTCGAAGGCCGCAGCCGCCTCAGTTTCCGCCGTTGGATGGAGCTCGACCTCGATTACATCGACCACTGGTCGCTGGCACTCGATTGGAAAATTCTGCTCAAAACCGTTCCCCTAGTCCTGCTGGGCCGAGGCGCCAGCTAGGGGGGAATGGGGCGGATGTCATTCCGAGCGCAGCGAGGAATCTCGCCCTGGTAAGTCACAGAGTCCAGAGTCGACGGTCGGGGAGTTAAGAACTTTTCAACCCTCGACTCCTCGACTTGTAAGCAGAGCGAGATTCCTCGCTGCGCTCGGAATGACAATGCGGAGGTTCTAGTCTCCCGCTGAGTCCTAACGGCTGAGAGCTAACATGTCTGGACCAATAAAGCGATACCCCTGGGCACGCTTCGGCAGGCCCGCGGAATACGGCTCTTATGGCGTTACCAAGCGCCTGGAAAAAATCGATCAAGCCTTTTCCTTGGCGGGGATGCGGCTGCTGGACCTGGGGTGCGGAAACGGAAGTCATACCCTGGAGCTTTCGCGGCGAGCCGCCTGGACCTGCGGCTTAGACGTGCAGTTCAATCTCTTGAAATCGGTCCCCGCCAGCATTCCTCGCGTCCAGGGCGCCGGCGAGAGTCTTCCCTTCAAGGACCAGAGCTTTGATTGCATAACCATGATTGAAGTCCTCGAACACACCCATTCGGACACCAGCGTCTTGGACGAATGCCGTCGCGTGCTGAGGAGCGGTGGGACATTGGTGCTGTTTGTCCCCAACAAACTCTATCCCTTCGAAACTCATCCAAGCCACCTCGCAGGGCTAACCCTCGGCACCAACGTTCCTTTCGTCTCATGGCTACCTGGCGCCCTTCACGCCCGAATTTCCTCCGCGAAGATTTATAGCCGCCGAAGGATCATGGGCATGGCTCGCGCGGCTGGCTTCGAAGTGTGTAAGGTTGGATACATCTTTCCCCCGCTGGATTCGTTCCCCTTGCCTCTCAAGGATACCTATCGGCGGTTGGCCCGGCGACTCGAAGACACGCCCTTGCGCAATTTCGGAGTCTCAATCTTCTTAGTTCTAACCAAACGGAAATGAACCACGGGCTGCACGCCGTGCGAGGCGACCACTCCCCGTAACCCTACTTGCTCGATTCCCAGCGCCCTCGGCTTCAGACATGCGGGTGGGCCAGGGATTGCGGCATGCTGAGGGTCATCGCTTTTGCTGATCCGCAACAGGATATTGCTGTCGAGCAGACAGGCCTCGCCGCTTGGCATCAGTCCTGATCTCCATACAGACTCTCGCGCGAGAAGGCTTCATCCGGGAGCAAGGGGACCTTGTGGGAGAACTGCGCAAGCGCCCGAAGCGTCGTGTCAAGCTGATCCTGGCTGAAAGCGGAAGGCGTGAAGAGGAGAGCAGAAAGTAGGGACCAGATGTTCTTCATTCTGACTCCTGAATCCTGACTCCTGAATCCTGACTCCTGCTCTTTCCCTACCCGCTTCGGCTTATTCTTTCAACGTGCGGACAACCCGTTCGACGAGGTATCGGTCCGCCACTTGGTATTGGTCCTCCGGCGGGTAGAGAGCGCCTCCAAAAGTCACAAAGGGCCGGCCCCGAACGGAGGTATCAGATTGAGTCTTGAAGGCGGTGAGATGGACCTGTTTGCAGCCCGTCGACTCCACGACTTGGCGGAGGCTGAGTGGCTTTATGCCCCCGCCAGGGAGTATTTCGATGCGGTCGCCGGCATATTCAATCAGCCGCTTGATGAGGTGTGCGCCCTCCGGAACGGTATCTTCCTGGCCGCTTGTCAGGACGCGAGTAAACCCCAGCGCGACCAATTGGTCCAGAGACCGAAAAGGGTCGGGGGTGACATCGAAAGCGCGATGGAAGACGGCCTGCCGATCACCGACGAGTTTCCGCATGCGTGTACACCGTTCCTCGTCGATGCCGCCGTCGGCATTCAGTATCCCGAACACCATCCCCTCGGCGCCCTGCTCGGCAGCAAGCACGGCATCGCGTTCCATGACCGCCATTTCCGACTTCGTGTAGCAGAATCCTCCTCCGCGCGGTCGAATCATAACCATGATGGGGATCTTTAGCCGGGCTTTCGCTTCAATAATCGTACCGAGCGAGGGCGTCAATCCTCCCAGGAACAGCGCCGAGCAGAGTTCGACGCGGTCTGCCCCGCCCCGTTCCGCTTTCAGCGCATCCTCGAGCGAGCCGCAGCAAATCTCCACTAGAATCCTCTGTATTGCCATTTGACTCCTCCTGTCGTTGCCGTCTTTATGCCTCCGCCGTTCAGGTTTGGCAGAGCTCAGCCTGCAAGGGTTGGAATGGTAAGGCCGGCAATAGCCATTCCCTCTCGAGCGTCGAAGCCAGCGTTGTGCCACACTCAATTGTTCACAAGGGCGACATGGGAGGACGGGAATGACTGTCGCCCATGGCCGCCTTTGGCCTGCTGGGATTATTTCACCGCCCTGGGCTGGAGCGCCTGCCGCCCTCACTCCTCACCCCTTCCTTCCCCTCCGCCTGGGTGAAGAGTCAGGTAACTCTCGCGATCTCGAGGTGATTTTGGGCCACAAAAGCCAGGGCCTCCTCGAAGTGGAAAACCCCCTCGTGGCATCCCAAGGCCCGCGTGCAGGAGGCGCCCACCGCACTTGCAAAGCGCAGCGAGTCTTCGAGTGACCAACCCTCGAGCATCCCAACCAGGAAGCCCGCGTCAAAAGCGTCTCCGCTTCCCGATTCGTCAATGGAGTCAACCTGGAAAGCACCCGCGCGCAGCTTCTCGCTCCCCCGCCTGGCCAGCGCTCCTGCACTACCCTGAGTAATCACGATGGTTCCGTCAGGATTGAAGCGGGCCAAGATTTCTGCCTGCTCGAGTGGGTCACTACGACCCGTCAAGGCCTGGGCCTCGTCTTTATTGGGCAAGAACAGATCTGTATAAAGAAGAGCCTGCCGGATATCTTCCAAGGGGGATGGGGACCCGGCAGGAATCACGACATCCAGAGCTGTAATCAACCTGCGCAGCTTGGCCTTCCGGAATAGTTCCACGAGATGTTCCGGTCGAAAAGCCGGCATGGCGAGGTACCCTCCCACGTAGAGTGCGCGTGCGCCATCAAGGGCCCGTGCATCAATGTCGCTGAACGAAAAATCGGCGTTGGCGCCGAAACAGTGGAAGTACCGGCGATCCTGGCCCCGGACGTTAACAATGAAAGTACAAGATGTGGGATGAGTCTGGCTGCGTCGAATGAAAGAAGTGGCAATGCCCAATTGTTTCAAATCTTGCAGAACAAACTCCCCGAAAAGATCATTGCCGACTTTGCCGAGCACACTCGTGCTGCGGCCCAGACGCCCCAAATCAACCGCGGTGTTGGCAGCACATCCTCCGACACTGAGCAGATAGCGGTCGAGGAGTGCGAGTTCGCCGGCGGCTGGAAGGGAAGCGATGGGGCTCCCGAAGATATCGGCAACTAAGATTCCCACACAAACCACATCCGCCATTTTGCAATGACCTCCTCTTTTCCCGATCTTTCTTTGAACGGCGCCAATGCCCACGCTCGATTCCCTTAGATCAGGCTATTGGCAGTCCCGACCAGATCATCGAACTTACAGCAAAAAACAGCCTCCCGCGATCTCGCCTACGGCCAACCCTGCCTGTCTCAAAATCCCGGTGTCCACCAACTCGGAGCCTGGTCATTGGTGATCAAAGCGACACGATGGCCTTGCTGGGTGAGTTGTTGTGCTGCCTGCCAGAGGAGGGTGGTCTTCCCTGTGCCTAGAAAGCCTCCTACCAGAATCAGTTTTCTCTTTTTCATCGATGGCAATCCTTTCTATCGTTGGTCAAGCAAGCGTAGCGTAGACCTCCGTCTTTGAGGTCTGCGGTTCTTCCTCAGATTCGCGCTTCCGAATCCAAGGGCAAGCTCACCCGGTCAATCGTTAACCCGCAGCGGCGTCCAGTTCGGCGGCATGTATGCCAGAGAGGTGTAGCGCTACGTTTGCTTTTCCACCTTTAGCTGGCCATGCTCGATCAGCCAGGTCAGCGACTCGCAGACACCTTCCAGCGAGCTGTAACGTGGTTGATAGTCAAGCAGCTTTTGGGCCTTGGCGATGCTGCAATTCGAGCAATGAGTCAGATGTTCCCAGGTATGTTGCGCGTCTTCGGCAGAGACCGTGGCTCGATATTCCTCCCAAGGGACAAATCGCAGCCGCGCGGGCTGCCCAAACCACGCGGCCAGGGATTCCGCGTAACCCCGCATCGTCATCGCCGCTGGCGAGACGGCATGGAAGCTTTCGCCCACGGAGGCATTACGGTTGGCAACCGCCTTCATGAAGGCTTGCGCCACATCGTCCGCGTGAACGTGATGCAGCGTCTCCAGGCCCTGGTGCGGCATCAGCAATTCTTCTCCCCGGGCAAGTTTCCCGTACACGTCCAGGCTCCACGTGCCCAAAGGGTCCAGCGGCACCCAGCCGGGTCCCACGATGTGACCGGGTAGCACGGAGGTTGCCGGGAAACCTCGAACCTGGGCTTCTTCTATGAGATAGGCTTCGAGTTGCGCTTTCTTGATGCCGTACTCGCCAAACGGACGACGCGGCAAGTCTTCCGTTATGGGAGCGGTCACGGGGTAGCCGTGGACCCAGATGGTCCCGCAACTGAGGAAATGGCGCACCTTCCCGCGCAAGGCCTCGACCAACTGCCGGGCGGGAGCCGGATCAAAACAGATCATGTCAATGACGATGTCAGGCTTGAGCCTGCTCACGCTCGATCCGAACGTCCCGGCCGCACCTTCCGCCTCGCGGTCCATGATGACGTGCCGCACTTTCTTCCATGCGGGATCAGGCACGTATGGCTTGCCTCCTCCTCGGTGGATGCAAACCACCTCGTAGCTCTCGTGAATCAGTCGCGGAATGAGAAACGTACCCACATGACCCGTTCCACCAATCACCACAACGCGCATCTATGTCCTCCCGTTTAATCCGGAATTTACATTTTGGTTTTCTGACCGACAGGTAATATACAAGTGACCACCCCAACGTGCAATGCTTCAACCCAGTTTTCAGTGCCAGGCCGGGTGGCGCACACATGGCATTCTATGTGATGTGCGCGATCAAGGCAGGTGGTCCATCGGCAGCACTGAAGAGCGGCTTGACTGGTGATCCCGCCGACGGTGCTGTACTCTAGAGGTGTATCGTCCCACCTTGCGGGGTTGACCCTTTCTTCCCGATTGGTTCTTTTTCGTGACGATGCGCCTACTCGAGCGGCCCAGATTTCCACTCCCTGGTAACGGTCCGGCGTGAACGAGTATTCCGGCATGAGCGCGGCGCAACTCACGCGCCGCTGCGGGTTAACGATTGCCAATTCGCCCATGGATTCGCAAGCGCGAATCTGAGTAACAACCGCAGACCGGGAAGGAGCCGGTCTGCGACGCCGGCTGTTGAGCCCCGAAGGGGGCGATCCATCCCAGCCCAGGCCATCGGCCTGGGTTAAGAAGCCCGATCCATTTCAACGAATCGGCCCTGAAGGGGCGATAGAGTGGCTCGCCCTTTCAGGGCCTGCGGCTGTCATCGCTCCTTGATTCCCAGGGCGTTGCCCTGGGCTGGGATGGATCGCCCCTTCGGGGCTGACCCCTGTTTGGACAATTCGAATCAGGCGGCGGCCAGCAGCAGGTAGCACGGACCCCCGTTGTTGGCGTCCGCGGTTCTTCTTGAGGAAAGGCCGCTTGCTATCCAAGCAGATCACAAGAGGCCAACGGGGAGTACAATTGCCGTACGGTGGGAGGTCAGAATGGAAATCCCCATACAAGAAAATCAGACGAGCAAATCTAAGGCCATCCGGACCCTCGCCAAGTTTGTCACGGCCCTGAAGCATGCGGCTGTGATAGCAGTGCTGTTCGCGCTCCCCATACCGTGGCACGAGATCGCCGGCCACGGTCTTGTTGGGGTCCTCTGCGGCGGAAGGATCACGCGGTTTCAGTTGTTTGGGTGGCAGTTGTTCCCCAAGATCAAATGGGCGGGGGTTAGCGAGGGGCTCGGTGTGTGTGACCATACCGGGATTGTGAGTCAATGGGGCGTACATCTGACTGACTTGGCAGGGTCAATGAGTACATTCGTAGTAGCGGCGATAGCTGCGTATCTGCTGTGGCGATATCGCCCACGGGGTGTCAAATTCACGGCATTAATTTGCCTCACCGTGTGGGCTCTAGACCTTCTGACTTTTGCCCTGCCGTCTTTTGGACTAAGGCGTTATATCTGGGGTGGCACTCGTTACAGCGAGCCCTACACGGCCGCAGTTGCTCTTGGCATCCCAGGCCCACTCTTTCAGGTTTTCGTATTGGCCGGCTTCTCCGCGGTCATACTTCTGGTCGTACTCGCGCTTGATCTCAGCTCCAAGCACCTGCCTCGCAACCCCCCCAATGGGTGACCCTTCACACAACAGCTTAGTTCTTCTTTAAGGAAGGCTTGCCTCTTCGTCACGATGCGCCCACTCGAGTGGCGCAGATTTCCACTCTCTGGCGGGCGAATCTGAGGAAGAACCGCAGACTTCAAAGGCGGAGGTCTGCGCCGCCGGCTGTTGAGCCCCGAAGAGGGCGATCCATCCCAGCCCAGGCCACCGGCCTGGGTTAAGAAGCCCAATCCATTTCAACGCCTCAGCCCTGAAGGGGCGATAGAGTGGCTCGCCCTTTCAGGGCTTGCGGCTATGATGGCTCCTTGGTTCCCAGGGCGTTGCCCTGGGCTGAGGTAGGTCGCCCCTTCGGGGCTGACCCCTGTTTGGACATTTCGAATCAGGCGGCTGCCAAACCGAGGGGCTGGATAGGCAGTAGGCAGTGAAGGCTGTGGCGCTGAAACTGCAGGAAGGCTGAAAGCTGATAGCTGAGGGCTTGCCGGTCGCGGCGGGACAACAGACTGCAAAAGTCTTGACAAATGGGCCGCCCTAAGGTAGGCTACTAACATGGACCTTGACGAAGATGCCGTTCGGATCTTGCGCGGTTGCAGACGTCACCGGCCCTGCGAAGCCAGGGAGGTGGGACTGACTTTCGTTAGCGAAGATCCTCGGCTGCTCGGGGCGATGGCAATTCGGGCGACAGAGTGCTCCAGCAAGGCCGCGCGAAATGTTCCAGAGACGGGCAGGAAGTTCGGAAAAGATGTTAATTTTAACGGAACGAACCGAAGAAGTCCTTTAGAATCAACAAAAGTGCCCAAAAAACGAACCCAAAAAGCGTGCAAACCGGGCCGAAAAATGTGCCAAGAGTACGCCAAGAAGCACAAACAAAGCGAAAAAGCGACCCCAAAGGGCGAAATTCTGGAGGCAATGAAAGAGGGCCATCGACAGTCCGCCGAGGAGGTAAAGAGGTTGCCACAGCGAAGGAAAAGGCATCATAGGGCACAGCTCGGCGGAGAAAGCTGGCGGAGGGGTTGCCGGTGGGTGCAAGTCCCGCTGATGCTGCTCCTGGCTCTTGCCAACTTGCCCGTGCCGGGATTGGCCTGGGGCGAGCGCGGGCACAGGTTGATCAATGCTGCCGCCGTTGAGAATCTGCCCGAGCCGCTTCGCTCCTATTTCCTGGGGCGCAAAGAATACCTGGTAGAGCACGCCATTGATCCTGATCTCCTGGCGTCCGATGATGCCTCGGAGCGCCCGCATCATTACACCGACCTTGACGCCGATGACTCTTTCCCGTTTCTCAACCTCCGGCGGCAATTCGTAGTGAAAAGGCTAGGGCCCACGCGCTGGCAGCTACCGCACGGAGACTCGATTTGGCAGATTGAGCGCTTT
Organism: Terriglobia bacterium; assembly: GCA_049698675.1. Classification (GTDB taxonomy): domain Bacteria; phylum Acidobacteriota; class Terriglobia; order UBA7540; family UBA7540; genus CAVROP01. The sequence goes on along the minus strand of JBAVYG010000037.1, from coordinate 7,343 downwards.
ACGCTGCGACTGGCCGATTCCCTTCAGCGCCGGCGTTGGGCGGATGCGGAACGCGACGCGATTTTCACCGCGCATTACGCCGCCGATCTCACCCAGCCCCTCCACACAGTCATGAACTACGACGGCCAGTTGACCGGCCAAAAAGGCGTTCACGCTCGCTTCGAGACCGAGCTGGTGAATGCGCTCGCGGATGGGTGGCGACTCAGGCCCCGGCCTGCGGTTCTCGAACCGGACCTGCGCGCGCGCATCTTCCGAGAGATGACGGCAAGCTTCTCCTACAGGAATGTGGTCTTCGCCTCCGATCGCATCGCGGTTTCAGGCCGGAACTACCTCGATCCGCAGTACTCCGCGATGTTCTATAAACTTGCAGGGCCGCTCGCGGAGAAGCGGCTGGAGGCCGGGGCTTCGTTCGTCAGCAGTCTCTGGTATACTGCCTGGGTTCGAGCGGGGAAGCCCGTGCTCCCGGGCAGGCCTGCCCCTGTGAAAGCGATTGGAGGGGAGCCTGCGGCTTCGCGGGTTTTCCGCCCTGCACGGTGAGGCCCGGAGGCGTCCCGACTTTTGCCAAGGTCTCGAGATGAGGCGAAAGCAGATACTCGTGGCGGTGATTGTTCTGGTAGTTTTCTGCCTGGGAGTTTTCGTGGGTCGCCGCGCCGGCCGCTCTCCCTCAACCCCATCTTCCTCTGCTTCGCGTTCTTCCTCCCCAGGAGAGATGACAGGATGCGTGGACTTCCACGACGCCGGTCCGCACGCGGGCGAGACGGGCTGCGTTTCCGGACGCGTGGTAAGGGTTTTCGCCTCGCGGGGCGGCAATACTTTTCTCGACTTTTGCGAGGACTATCGTGACTGTCCATTCACCAGCGTGATTTTCTCCTCCGACAAGAACAAGTTTGGAGATCTCGCATCCCTGGCAGGGAGGCAAATTGAAATCCGCGGGCCCATTACCGTGTACCAGGGAAGACCCGAAATCATTATCCATGATCCCGAGCAGATTCGATTGGCTCCCTGACGCTTCCCCAAGCCCGGAGTCTGCCGGATTGAAAGGCCCTATGCGTTGCGGCGCGGGAGTTATTTTGGTCCTGGCTGGTTGGCTTTCTTTCCTAAGTGGCTTGCAGCCTGCCCGGGCATCCGCGATGTCGCAGCAGACCGTCTTACCGGCCGGCACTCAACCCTTGCCGGGAGTCGCCGAGGCGGTAAACAAGGGCTTTGACCTGCTTTCACGAAATGACGCGGCAGGCGCAGAAGCCGCGTTTCGTAAGGCCATCGACCTGCAACCGGAACTCGAGATGGCGCACCGCGGCTTGGGCTTGGCTCTGCGGGCGCGCGGCCAGGATGAGGCTGCATTGCGCGAACTGCAAGTGGCCACGCGCCTCGACCCTTCGGACGCGGATGCGCATTATGCGCTGGCCACGACCGCCTGGGCCTTGAGCAACCAGTCTTCAGCTTCGCAGCGCGCCAGGGGGGCGCCGCTCCAGGACTATGGCGCGCTGGCCGCCGGGGAGTTTAGAAAGCTGGCTGCACTGAGGCCTCAAGATGCCTCGCTTCGGCAAATCCTGACCCAGATCGATTTGCAGATGGGGCGAAAAGAGGACGCTCTGAGTGAGGCGCAAGAGGCTGTCCGACTGGCGCCGGATAATTCCGGAGCGCACGTGGCCCTCGGCCGGGCCTACTTCGCCGGAGCAGAAGAAGACAAGGCCGCGGCAGAATACGAAAAGGCATTGAAGCTCAACCCAAAAGAAGGCGAAGCGTATCTCGCGCTCGGCCAAATCCGATTCTTCCAGCGGCGATACGCGCAGGCGGCAGAGAATTTTCAGCAAGCCATCCAGGTTTCTCCTAACCTCGCCCCGGCGTATGCGGGCATGGCGCAGATTTTCATTCAACAGGGTCGTTCCGCTGGAGCGCGCAACATGCTGGAAAAAGTCGTGGCGCTGGATCCGCAAGATTGGCAGAGCCAGTATCAGCTTGCGGTATTGCTGAATGAGGCCGGGGAAGCCGGGAGCGCGACGGACCTGCTGGAGAAAGTCACGCGCCTGCACCCGGATTTTCTGCCCGCACAAGAGCAGTTGGTCATGGGACTGGTGCGTCGAGGGGATTTGAAGCAAGCCAGTGCCAAGGCGAGTGCGCTGATTGCAGAGCAGCCTCAGGCGGCCGAGGGGCACCGCCTGCTGGCGCTCATCCTCAGGAAGCAGCATGACCTCGAGGGGGCGCTTGCAGAAGCCGCCATGGCGCTAGGGTCCGAACCGGACTCCGCCTCCATGTTGGCCCTTCAGGCTATCTCCCTGTGGCAGCTCAAGCGCAAGAAGGATGCCCTGGCCGCATTCCGCCAGGCTGCGAAGGTGGAGCCCAAAGTGGGGACGGCAGAGGTTTTTTGCCGCCTGGTGCTGTGCGACGCACCGGATATCGACACGGTGGGTGATTTCCTGCACCGTAACCGCTGGGTGATTGCCCCCACGCCCGAGCCCTAGCCAGGGGCTGGGGTGATCTGAACCTTGCACCGAAGGCGGTTTTTCATGCCTCTCTATATTGTCGAAAAGCTGGTGGGCGGAATAATCTTGCTCAGCTTGCGCGGACGTATCACCCTGGGGCGCGAGACCGAGACTTTTCGCCATAAGATCAGACAACTGATCGATGCCGGCTACAAGCGCCTGATCCTCGACCTCGGGGCGATCACCTATATCGACAGTGTGGGCCTTTCTATCTTGGTAGCGAGTTTCGCCTCCATGCGCAAACAGGGAGGAGATCTGAAGCTCGTGGGCTTGCCCCAAGGCGTGCATCAATTGCTGCAAACCACGCGTCTCGTTACCGTCTTCGAGATTCACAACAGCCTGGAATCGGCCCTCCAAGCGTTCGACCGCGAAGCAGTCTGAGGAGCAGTGCTGAGCGCAGAAGGCTGGCTACCTGCCCGCGCTGGCGGGATCCGCTGGCAGGGGACTGGGACACCGTCGGTTGGCCGTCGGTTGGCCTTTGACAAGGCGCTTGCGTGTTGGTACAGTTGCGCCAATGCGTACGTGAGGTGACTTCAAGCGCAGGCGGGCTTATTCTTTTTCGACCCGGCGCGAAGATCCCCATACGCTGTCCGAGGTGGCCATGCAAGGGACTATCAAGCGAATTATCCGTGACCGTGGATTTGGGTTTATCCGCACGGCTGAGGGCCAGGAGGTTTTCTTCCACCGCAGCAGCCTTCAGGGTCTTAACTTCGACGTTTTGAAGGAGGGGGAAAGCGTCGAACTCGAAGTGGAGAGAGGGGATAAAGGACCCCGGGCTACGAACGTTCGTCCGATCGAGGCCTAGCGCTGCCGGAGATTGCAAAACTCCCCCAGCCATCGCGTTCTTTTGGAGCAGGGGTGGAAGTGCGCGAAATCAGCGCATAACTCCGCCCCAAGTTCCATCGAGGCAGTCCTCGCGGGGGGGAGTGTGTGCGAGAAGCCGTTTCTTGCTCCTTTTCCACAACGTCAGCGATCGAATCTTGGTTCACGAAATGGCGAATCTCGAGGTTATCACACAGGCTACCCAGCCGTCCCCCGTGGGCGCCGCCCACGCGATTGATCCCATTCCCATGATGCGCGCGGCGGCGGAACTCACGCGCCAGCGGGATGTGCCCACGCTGGCCAGCCTGAATCCCATCATGGTGGACGGTACCGGCATGTGCGGCGGCTGTCGCGCCACCGTCGCCGATGAGGTGCGTTTCGCGTGCGTGGGCGGCCCGGAATTCGTCGCCCGCAAAGTTGCCTATGAGGAGTTGACCCGCCGTGCGCGCGCCTACCTGGAGCCGGAACGCCTGACGCGCGAGCGGCACGAGTGCCGCATCGGCCTGGGAAAATGACCCCAGCTTTCCTCTCTGAGTCTTGGCAACTGACGACAAGGTGGGTGCAAACGTCCTGCCTCTATGCCGGTTCGGGTGTCACGGAAGCTTTCTGGAGGCCTCCACCCGGGGTGAGCAGCGAAATCGGCGGTTGCTCCTTTCCTTCAACACCTCCGCGAGGGTGGTTACGGTTTGGCTTCAGGAGCCTGCTCCTTCACCTCATTGGAGTACCTCCTGCCGGGCCTGGCAGAATAACCCCACATCTTCCTCGAGTGCCCTGCAAATCTCCGGCGCAGAGGTGAGATCTCCACTCTAGGCAATCAATTACCAGGCTGGCCGCAGTTCGAAAGGCCTGCGAGGCAGAGAGAGTTCCCAGTGAGCCTTTGAAGCGATGCGCAGCACATTCAACGGTCCTGGGGTCCCCCCCGGGCTATGGCGTCGCGGATCTCCTGCATCTCTCCGGAGCTGGTCTCTAGAAATGAATCCACGAGCTCTTTCAGAAGTTCCGTGTCGCCGTCAGGCCGGGTCAACAGCGCCGATTCGTCACGAACGCCGTCTTCTTTCTTGTCGATCCGATTTTCCGCGCCCAGCGAGCCTGGCGCCGGGGCGAACCCCGCAATGGCCGCGAACAACTCCTGGCTTCTAATGGGCTTCGACACGTAGTTGTCCATGCCGGCGGCCAAGCACCGTTCCCGGTCACCGGCCATAGCGTGGGCAGTCATGGCAACGATGGGCACATGCGTACCGGTGGCCTTCTCCTTTTCCCGGATCGCTGCGGTAGCCTCAAACCCGTCCATTTCAGGCATCTGAACATCCATCAGAATCAGGTCGAAGGTTTGCTTTTCGAGCGCGGCTAACACCTCGCGTCCACTGCCCGCCAAAACAACCTCATAGCCCCGCTTCTGAAGTAGGCGTAAGGCAAAGTATTGGTTGACCGGGTTGTCTTCTGCGAGCAGGATGCAAATCCCTGTTTGTGGCCGTTGATCCTCGCGCGGACTCTGACGCCTCGCCAACTCCCGCGGGGGCGCCTCCTGGACCTTCATGCTGATCACGGCCAGCAAGGCATCGCGCAGTTCGTGAGCCCGGATAGGCTTGACGAGGTATGCCGCGACACCTAATTCCCGGCAGCGAGTGACCTCCAGACGCTGACCCGTCGAGGTCAGCATCATAATCGTCGGACGGGAAAATTCCGGATGGCGCTGGATGTGCTCCACCAAAGCGAAGCCATCCATACCAGGCATCTGTGCGTCAGTCAAAATAAGAGAGAATGGCTCTCCGGCTTCCGCCGCCCGCTTCATCGCCGACAAAGCGGCTTCGCCGCTCTCCGCAGATGTCGGGTTGCAGCCCCACCGGCGCAGCCGTTCCGCGAGAATCAACCGGTTCGTAGCATTATCGTCGACCACAAGCACGCGGAGGTCTTGCAAGCAGGCTGGAGGCAGTAAGGGCAGCTCTGCCTTGGGGCTTTTCGCCAAACCAAATCGCGCGGTAAAGTGGAACTCGCTACCTTTGCCCTCTTCGCTTTCCACCCAGATCCGCCCACCCATCATCTTGACTAATTGTGATGAAATGGCGAGGCCCAGGCCTGTTCCCCCGAACCTACGGGTGGTTGAACCGTCCGCCTGCGTGAAGGCTTCGAAAATGAGGGCTTGCTTCTCCTTAGGGACCCCAACGCCCGTATCAGCGACAACGAAGTGCAACGTCACACTAGTTTCCTCACGGGACTCCTCCTCGACACTGGCCAGCACCTCACCATGCTCAGTAAACTTGATGGCGTTGCCGATCAAATTGACCATGATTTGCCGCAGGCGGGCGGGGTCCCCCGTCACATAGACGGGGATGCCTGGTGGGATGCGGTTGACCAGCTCCAATCCTTTCTGGTGCGCCGGCACCGCGAGAGACTTGAGAGTGTCATCCAGACAGTTTTCTATGTTGAAGACGATCTGGTCCAGATCGAGTTTCCTGGCTTCGATCTTGGAAAAGTCGAGAATATCGTTAATGACCCCCATCAACGACTCGGCGGAGACCTTGACCCGATTGAGGTACTCGCGCTGCTCATGAGTGAGCTCGGTGTCCAGCGCGAGTTCCGTCATGCCGATCACTCCATTCATGGGAGTCCGGATCTCGTGGCTCATGGTGGCCAAGAACTCGCTTTTGGCGCGGTTGGCAGCTTCAGCCATCGCCTTCGCGGCCTCAAGCTGAGCGGTACGTTCGGCCACTCTCCGCTCCAAATCATTGTTAAGCCTCCGGATTTCCTCCTCCGCCCGACGTCGCGCGGTCACGTCGCGGGAGTTCATGACCACCCCCCCGATAGCAGGATCGTGCAGCAGGTTGCGGATGTGTGATTCCAGGATGCCCCAGGTGCCGTCTTTCCGCAGAAAGCGTAGCTCGAGCCTGAAGGCGGCGGTTCCCTCCTGCGAAGCCGCGCGGAGCAAGGCCGGCAGGTCGTCGGGATGGATGAACTCGGAGATCGGTCGGCCCTCCAGTTCCTGGGGTTCACGGCCCAGAATCCTCGCCGCGGAGGGGCTCGCGTGCAGCACGGCACCTTGGGGCGTAATCACCGTGATGAGGTCGGTGGCGTTCTCGGTCAGCGAGCGGAAGCGGGCCTCGCGGCGCTGCAGCGTCTTGTAGAGGTTGAGCAACTGCGCCGACGTGTCGTTGAAGACGCGCCCCAGGTCGGCCAGTTCGTCGTAGCCCTTGACCTCTACCTGGTGATCGAACTCGCCACGCGCCTGCGCCCGCGAGGCCTCGACCAAGCGGGCAAGCGGCTGCGCAATGCGGCGGGTAACCGAGAAGCCCAGCGTGGTCGCGGCAGCCATGGTTGCGAGGGCTGTCAGGATCAGCGTCAGGATAGCCTGGCGCACCACGCTGTGCATGTTCTCGATCATCTGAGTTCGTTCGGCGTTGACTTCCGTGTCAACCTGAGCGACCACGCTACTGGTAATCTGGCTGATCGCCTTCACCTGCTTATCAAAGCGAAGCTGCAGCGCCTGCCAGTCACCGGCCCTCGCCAATGCCGACATGATATCGGTCTGGGTGGCGAGCGAGATGCTGGCGCTCGTGAGCGTGTCCGCCAAAAGCGCGTGCCGCTGGGCATCGGCAGGGTTCGATTGCAGTGCATTCTTTGCCTGTTCGGCGGCAGCCAGGACCGACTTCCGGAGCGGTCCGGCCACCGTAAGAAACTGGTCGGCCGACCGCGAGTCCACGACATCGTGGAGGCACTCGAAAAAGTTCAGCACGCTCGTATGGACGTGCAATGCCGCGAGCGCTTCTACGTCGATTTCGGACATGCGCTGAGCTTTGGTTCGGAGGCTGTTGAATTGCCAAAGGGCAACCGCCACACCCGAGAGCATCAGAAGCACTACGAGTGCATACGACAGTGTTAGCCGAGCACGGATGCTGAGACGTTCAATGTACATCCGAAGTACCTACCGGCAGGACAGGCCAAAAGCGCGCGCCCCTAAGGGCGAAAGGCAGCGCAAATCCAAGGGGATCCAGGATCAGGGGAACTTCCCGGGGCGCGAGCAGTTCTTGTGCTCTCACAGGC
>JBAVYG010000036.1:0-4168 GCA_049698675.1 Terriglobia bacterium | reverse complement strand
GACTTTACAGCGTGTGATTCCCATTACCACAAAGGACGTCCACATTACGCTGAAAGAGAAGGGCCAGAAAATCGACCAATCATACCGCGACCTCAAGGAATCACAGTTCCAGGTCTACAACCAGGAGTCCGGCGCCAAAACTGATTTCAGTGTTTTGCTTGGAACTTCCGGCGAGCTGCGGGGAGTTCCAGTCCAGATCAACTACCAGCCCAATTGGTGGTTCCAGATAGTCCTGAACCTCAAAACCCAACCCAGGGGCGGGCCGGGCCGGTGATTTGGGCCGCTTCGGTGCAAGACATGCAGCAGGCCCTTGCTTACAAGCGGCGAAAATAGTCAATGGTCCGGCCCAGACCTTCTTCCAGGCTGACATGCGGCTCCCAGCTCAAAAGGTCTCGAGCCCGCGAAATATCCGGGCGGCGGCATTTAGGATCATCCACGGGCAAGGGGTGGTGGGCCACTCGACTCGAACTCTTTGTGAGCCGGATGATCAGCGCGGCGGTTTCAGCGATGCTAATTTCTGCTGGGTTTCCCAGGTTGACGGGCCGGTGAATGGCATCGGAGGGTTCCTGCGAGGATTCTTCCCTTTGGGCGGAGTGAAGGAGCAGCCGAATGATTCCTTCCACGAGGTCCGAGACGTAGCAAAAGCTGCGGGTCTGAGTGCCGCCTCCATAGATGGTGAGGTCCTTACCCTGCAAAGCCTGGACGATGAAATTGGAGATGACCCGGCCGTCGTAAGGTCGCATCCGAGGGCCGTAGGTATTGAAGATGCGAGCGATGCGTGTATCCAGGCGGTGAGTGCGATAATACGCCAGGGTTAAGGCCTCAGCGAACCGTTTTGCTTCGTCGTAGACGCCACGCGGCCCCACCGGGTTTACACGTCCCCAGTAGTCCTCCGCTTGCGGGCTCACCTCGGGATCGCCGTAGACTTCTGAGGTGCTGGCCAGCAGGAACCTGGCGCTCCTGGCTTTCGCAAGCCCCAGAGCGTTATGGGTGCCGAGCGATCCCACCTTTAATGTCTGGATGGGCAGCCTGAGGTAATCGACGGGGCTGGCGGGAGAAGCAAAGTGCATCACCGCATCGACGGCCCCTTCCACTTCTATCGGCTTGGTGACATCGTGGCGGAGGAAGTTGAATCCCGGGTGGCTTTCAAAGGCGGCAATGTTCTCCAGGCGTCCGGTAATAAGGCTATCCACGCAGCAAACCTGGTGCCCCAGGGCAAGTAATTGCTCGCAGAGATGACTTCCCAGGAAACCCGCCCCACCTGTAATGACAACCCTCATCAAAGTCCCTCGTTATCCAGTCAAACAGTTTTCGGATCGGGAAGACGCTTAGGAGCCGGCGATCCGCTGCCGATGTCCACGTATTCAAAACCATGTCCGGCCATCGTGGCACGGGAAAACATGTTGCGACCATCGAGAATCAGCGGCCGCGCCATGATTTGGCGAACCTTCGCCCAATCAAGGCGCAGGAATTCCTCCCACTCGGTGAGAACCAAGACAGCTTCCGCGCCTTCGGCCGCTACGTAAGCATCTGCACAATACTCAATCTCGGGGAGCTCCGCTTTAGCCTTTTCCATCGCCTGTGGATCGTGCGCACGCACAAGAGCGCCTTCCGCAAGCAATCTCCGGATCACCGCCAGCGATGGGGAAGATCGAACGTCATCCGTGCGGGGTTTGAAGGCGAGTCCCCAAACTCCGATCCGTTTTCCGCGCACCACCCAAAGCTCATCCTTGATCTTCTTGACGAACAAATCGATGCGGCTCTGGTTGATTCTTTCCACTTCGCGCAGAAGCGTGAAGTCGCATCCGGCCTCCTGGCCCACCCGGACGAAGGCTTGGAGATCCTTGGGAAAGCAGGAACCACCAAATCCCACGCCCGGTCTGAGAAAGCTGCCGCCGATCCTCTTATCCATACCTACTGCCTCGGCCACTTTTCCGACGTCCGCTCCCACGGCTTCGCACAGGTCGGCAATCATGTTAATGAAGGAGATCTTCATGGCCAGGAAGGAATTCGAAGCATGCTTGATCAGCTCGGCGCTGTTGATGTCCGTGACGACGAAAGGCACACGCGGGCTGTTGTGGCAATTTTCGTGGACGGGACAGGCAAAGCTCTGCTCCAGCACCGGCCGGTAAATCTCCTCCAGGAGTCCAGCCGCTCTTTCCGAGTCAACGCCTACAACAATACGGTCGGGATGAAAAAAATCCTCGACGCCCGATCCTTCACGCAAGAACTCGGGGTTGGAGGCCACGTCACACTCGAACTGGGAGTTGCTCGGGTATATGCAGAAATGCTTCTGAAGCCGGCGGCCGGTCCGTACGGGGACAGTGCTTTTTTCAATGACCAGGAGGTAGCCACGGGCATGTTCGGAGATTCTTCGCGTCACCAACTCCACGGAGGAAAGGTCCGCTTCACCACTCTCGAGGGCTGGAGTCCCCACGCAGATAAAGATGACCTGGCACTTCGCCACGGCGTCTTCTATTTGAGAATTGAACTCGAGCCGCTTCGCCTGCTGGTTTCGCTTGACCAGGTCTCCCAGGATCGGCTCGTAGAATGGCATTCCACCCTTGTTTAAGAGCTCAATCTTCCGCGCGTCGTCGTCAACACCGATAACCCGATGGCCAATTTCAGCCAAGCCCGCGGCGGTGATAAGCCCCACATACCCGGTTCCAATGACCGCGATATTCATAAGAATGCAATCCTCCTCCAGAATGGCGTTGAACTCCGCCTACTGGACAGACTACCACAAGAATATCCTTGCAGTGTCACTCGTAGTTGCTTGAAAATCTCAGAGAGATAAGAGTAAGGGAAGGAGTCAGGGCGCAAGCGTAAGAAGGTGAAATTCAGGGAGCCAAGACGGAGTGGGGAGGAGGCTTCATGATCGTTGGAGTTCCTAAGGAGAGCTTTCCAGGGGAGCGGCGCGTAGCGCTGGTGCCCGCGGTTCTTCCGAGTTTGCTCAAAGCGGGTTTTGAAGTGGTTGTGGAGTCGGGCGCCGGAGCCGCCGCCGGCTACCCGGATGCAGAATACGTCGGGAAGGGCGGCAAGATTTTCCTGGAGCGAGCCGAGGTGTTCAAAGCTGCCGATGTCGTGCTCCAAGTGCTCTGCTACGGATCGAACGACGTAACGGGCAAGGCCGACATGCCTCTGCTTCGACCCGGCCAACTGCTTATCGGATTTCTGCGCCCCCTGGGGTCTGTGGAAACTGTTCAGGAAATTGCGTCCACGGGAGTTGCGGCATTCTCCATCGAGCTCATGCCGCGCACCACTCGCGCGCAGAGTATGGACGCTCTCTCTTCCATGGCGACGATCTGCGGCTACAAGGCGGTGCTGCTGGCTGCGGACAGGCTTCCGCGGCTTTTCCCCATGCTCACCACCGCAGCAGGAACCATTACCCCGGCGCGCGTACTCATCATCGGGGCAGGTGTGGCAGGTCTTCAGGCCATTGCCACGGCGCGGAGGTTGGGCGCCGTCACCTCTGCCTATGATATGCGGCCTGCGGCCAAGGAGCAGGTGCAGAGCCTGGGAGGGCGCTTTGTGGAACTCCCCGTCGAGGCGAAGGATGCCCAGGATTCGCGTGGCTACGCGCGGGCACAAGACGAGTCGTTTTATCTGCGCCAGCGGGAGCTACTCAGCCGCGTGGTGGCCGAGAGCGATGTCGTGATTACAGCGGCAGTCATCCCCGGGAAAAAGGCGCCGGTGCTGGTGACGCGCGACATGGTGGAGAAGATGGCTCCCGGGTCGGTCATCGTGGACGTGGCGGGCGAGAGGGGTGGGAATTGCGAACTGACCCGGGCAAACCAGGTCGTCGTCGAGCATGATGTGACCATCATCGGTTACATCAATCTGGCGAGCACCGTTCCTTATCATGCCAGCCAGATGTATGCTCGAAACGTGGCGGCGTTTCTTCTTCACCTGACTAAAGACAAGAGGATTGAGATCAACACAGATGACGAGATCACCCGCGAAACCCTCGTGACAGAGGGGGGCGAGGTGGTCAACGCGCGGGTGCGGGAATTCTTTTCTCTCCCGGCGAAGGTCGCTTACTAATGAGCGTTACATAATATAGTGACATCTAGAACAATTCGGCCTGTTTCCAGAACGCAGCGACAAGAGTGGGCCGGCGGCGCATCCGCCGCAAGGCTGCGCGGGCAGCGGCACCCAGCAGCCACAG
>JBAVYG010000035.1:0-5714 GCA_049698675.1 Terriglobia bacterium | reverse complement strand
CGCAAAGAGCGACGCCATTGGGCGCGCGTTTATGTTCAAGGGTTGCTGCTCGACGGCGAGCGCAAGTCGATTGAGCCCATGGCCGACCGGATTCCCGGCGCCGATGTGCAGGCTTTGCGGCAGTTCGTTGGGCAAAGCCCCTGGGCCGTGGAGGCGGTACAGCGGCAGTTGGCTCGCAAGGTCGTGGACCTGCTCAGCAACCCGGAAGTCTGGATTTTGGATGAGACCTCGTTTCCCAAGGCGGGCGATCACTCGGTAGGAGTGGCGCGGCAGTATTGCGGAGCCTTGGGCAAGGTGGCGAACTGTCAGGTGGCGGTGACTCTGCACTGGTCGAGCGCCGATGCCAGTTGCCCGCTGGGCTGGCGGTTGTATTTGCCGCAGGCTTGGATCGAGGATGAGAAGCGCGCCCGCGAGGTAAAGTTGCCCGAGGGTCTTGTTTACCGCAGTCAGACCGAACTGGCTCTGGAGCTGATCGATCAAATGTTGAGTTGGGAAGTGCCTCGGCTGCCGGTAGTGGGGGACTCGGCCTACGGCAACAACTATGAGTTCCGCGAGCAGTTGCGTCGACGCCAGTTGTCCTATGTCATGGCGGTGGAGCCCACGACCGTGGTTTGGACCCAGGACCCTAACGCTGTCCCGGTTCTGCCTTCCCCTCCCACGGGCCGTCCCCGGCGCTATCCGCCGCTGGCCTCGACGCCGGCCCCTCACGACCTGGCCAGCGTGGCCAAGCAGTTGCCCAAGACGGCCTGGAAGAAGGTGACGTGGCGCGAGGGCACTCGCGGCCCGCAGCGGTCGCGTTTCGCCAAGCTGAAAGTCTGGGCGGCCCATGGCTGGCGGGCACAGATGCACCCGCAGCGCGTGGCCGAATGGCTGCTGGTCGAATGGCCGGAAGGGAAAACAGAACCGACCAAGTACTGGCTGGCGCAATTGGGCCCCGGCTCGCCGGGTCTGCGCCGCTTGGTGAGGACAGCTCATGCGCGTTGGCGGATCGAGATGGACTACCGCGAGTTGAAGGAGGAGCTCGGGCTGGACCACTTCGAAGGCCGTCATTGGCTGGGCTGGCATCACCATGTGACCTTGGTCACGTTGGCTTACGCCTTCCTTCGCTTTGAGCAAGCGCGCCTCAAAAAAAACTTCTGGTGCGACTTTGCCCCAAGTGCGGAGGAGGCTGCAGCAAATTCTGATTAGGCTCGGCGGCTTTTGCCCGTGGTGCCACATGCGATTTCCTAAACTGGACAGCTCTTGAACAACTTAACCCAGTATTACTAACAGGTTGCTGAAAAACTCGTCGGCGCTGTCATTCTGAGGAGCCGCAGGCGACGAAGAATCTCGTATTTTCTTCAAGACAGGGCGAGATTCTTCGCTTCGCTCAGAATGACAGAATGGAAGGGCTTTTCAGCAACCTGCTAGGGAAAGCAGGCCGCTTCCACTAGGATGGCGTGGAGTTCGCCCGGGCCGTGGACGCCGCGGATGAGGATCTGTTCGATATCGGCAGTGCGGCTGGTCCCAGTGATGAAAACAACCGAACGGCCGGGTAGAGCCAGGTCAGGATGGCTCGCCACGGGAAGCCTTTCCAGGACTTCATCGAGCGAGGCCACCAACTGACTCCGCCGGTACAAAGCTACGTGCACGGGCGGGGCTAGCGATGCCAGTTGGGCGCCTTCCGTCAAACTGGTAACCACCAAGCTGCCGGTTTCCGCCAGCGCAAATTCCACACCTGTGATCCCCACAGTCGCGGCGAGGCTGGCCTCGGCAAAGGCCCGCAGGGAAGCGTCCCCGGCTCCGGGAGAATCTCCGTCCCCAGAGGTCTGCCAAACGGAAATGCCCTGGCCCCATGCGCGGAGCAGCGGCTCGAGGTTCAACTCCGCCAAAAGTGGATTGCGGGAAAGGACCACGCTTGTGGCCTTAGCATGGGAGAGGATGGTAAGCAGAATTTCTTCCAACCCTTGGCGATTAGCGGCGCGGTGGGCAATGCCAGCCACTTTTGTCAATTCCGCCTCGAACTTCGGCAGCAGTTCCTCTGGCGGGATGATAGGCAGTATCCCGGTCAGCGGCGAGGCTGGTGGTAGGGTGCTTTCACTAATCACAGAGGAGCCATCCAAGGGACGGCCCAAAGCCTTCCGAATCCGGTGTATTATCTCTTCGCGTCTTGCCAATCGTAACACCTCCCGCGCCCAAGTGGCCGGAACGCAAGCCGGGGGATTGTATCACGGCTCTCAAATGTCTGGTAACTTGAAGGAATTATCATGGATATAATAAATAAAATAATTGCAAAAACTGTGCAACCTTAGGGCTACTTAAATCATCATTTATCGCGGGCGTTTGGTTACAAGGCTTCTGGAGCAGAGGCCAGAAGGGTGGTTGACAATGCGTACAGCAGTAAAGTCTCCAAGGAACCATTATCGAACCTTATTGTTGAAGAAACGGAGCGAATTATTGGCATCGGCGAAAGGCGCGCCCGAAGCGCTGGCCACGAGCGTTCAGTCTCCGGATGTCGTTGAATTTGCAGTTAAAACTGCCGAGCAAGATGTGACAGCGGTGACCGCAAGTTTGCGAAGTCAGCTACTGAGAGAAGTTGACCACGCACTTGGTCGTTACGCTCGCGGGACATATGGTGCGTGCGAGGGATGCCACGGAGAGATCTCCCCCCATCGCCTCAAGGCTGTCCCCTGGGCTCGGTACTGCCTTACCTGCCAGGAATTACACTCAAGGAATTCAAGGAATTAGGCTTCCCTCATCCCCACAGTAGTCGTCTGATAAAGGCAACTTCTGAGCGAAAGTGTCGACTTTCTCGGCGGACAGAAAGACCTTCGCCGCAGTGCGGCCCGTGGCCGCAACCAAATTGAAGCTAAGCTGTTTATTATCAGACAATTCCGATTTGAAGCCGTTCTGGGAAAAACCCGACGTCCGAAATCTTAAGGGGGGAGGAAGAAACACGCATCCCCCGCGTGCGCGTCCGCGTGACAGGCTGGACCGGGGTTGCCAGCATGTGGTGCGCTTCCTCCCCGCTTGTCGGTGAAAGGCTCATACCACAGAGGTCACGGAGACCACAGAGCACCGGCACCGGGGCGCAAGGGGCGGGAACCCCCCAAGGCCTTCTCCGCGTCTCAGCGCCTCGGCGGTGAGCCTCGTTTTTGGTTGCGGCCACAAGGCCGCGCTATACTAGTCACTACGGACAACCCCGCGTGCGAGATGTTTGGTCGGTCGCCGCGGCGACCTCGTCCGCATGACCAGGGAAGGCATTCAGACTATGTCCAAGGTTCGAGTTCGGTTTGCACCCAGCCCCACGGGGTACGTCCACGTGGGGAATGCGCGCACGGCGCTCTTCAATTGGCTTTTTGCGCGGCACTACGGCGGCGTTTTCGTTTTGCGCATCGAAGACACGGACGTCGAGCGCTCCAAAGAAGAGTACGAGCAACAGTTGATCGAGGACCTGCGCTGGTTCGGAATCGATTGGGACGAGGGGCCGGACAAAGGCGGCGCGTTTGCGCCCTATCGCCAATCCGAGCGCAAGGAGACCTATCACAGGTTTGCCACACAACTCATTGACCAGAGCCATGCCTATTTCTGCTTCTGCTCGGCAGAGCAACTCGAGCAGGAGCGCCAGGAGGCTTTGAAGGTTGGACTTCAGCCCCGCTATTCCGGACGCTGCCGGAAGCGTCCACGCGAAGAGGCGGCGCGCAAGGTTGCGGCGGGCGAGCCTGCCGCGATTCGGCTGAAAATCGAGGAAAGTGCGTTTTCCTGGAACGACCTCGTCCACGGACCCACCAGTTTTTCGGCTCAGGTCATTGGCGATCCCATCCTGGTGCGCTCGGACGGGAATCCGGGCTACAACTATGCGGTGGTGATTGACGATCACCTGATGGAGATTACCCACGTCATTCGCGGCGACGATCACATTTCCAACACCCCGCGCCAACTCGCGGTCTACCGCGCTCTCGGCTGGGAGCCGCCACAGTTCGCGCACCTCTCGACCATTCTGGGTTCTGACCGGACGCGGCTTTCCAAGCGGCACGGCGCCACCTCGCTCCAGAGTTTCCACGAACTGGGGATTCTGCCCGAGGCGCTTAGGAATTACCTCGCGCTGCTCGGCTGGTCACCGGCGGATGGAAAAACGGAAATTCTGAGCCTGCAGGAACTGGTTGCACAGTTCTCGCTGGAGCACATCACCAAGAGTCCCGCCGTGTTCGATACGGAAAAGCTCTACTGGTTGAATCGCCACTATATGAAAGAATGCCCGCCGCGGCGCCTGGCCGAGCTTGCGGTCCCATTCCTGGAGGAGGTGGGCTACTTGGACGCGCATCCAAGCCCGGACGTCCTGGCTTGGCTTGAGCGTGTGCTGGATGCTGTCCTCAAGAACATCAGCTCGTTGTGCCAACTGCCTGGTGCGGTGCATATCATTTTTGAATACGATGCTAAGAAAGCAAACCAAGAACTCCAGCTCTCGGCGACGGCGAATGCGGGTCCGGTGCTGAACGCGTTTGTCACGAAGGCGCTGCCCGAAGGCGAACTGAGTTATGAGCGATTCCGTGCGATCACGAAGGAAGTGCAAAAAGAGACTGGAGAAAAGGGAAGGGATTTGTTTCATCCCATTCGCGTCGCCCTAACGGGTGCAGTCTCCGGCCCGGAGCTTGAAAAGCTGATTCCCATTTTCGAAGAGGGATCAAGGCTGCCGCTGGCCCGGCACGTAAAGAGCGTTGCCGAGCGTTTAAGGGAATTTGCGGAGGCGGCAAAGTTGTAAAAGGGGTCTGATTTGGTTTAAACCTGAATTCGCAAGCTAAAGAGGTAAATTCCCATTCCCCTTCTTCCCATGTTCTTCTACAATCAAACAGATGACTACACGAGACAAACTAATCGTGGCGCTGGATCTGCCAAGCGGCGATGCTGCAACCCGAATGGCGGAAAGGCTGCAGGGCCATGTAGGAATGTTCAAAGTGGGCTCGGAACTTTTCACCGCCGAAGGCCCTGTGCCGGTCCGTTACCTGGTAACCACGGGCCATAGGGTTTTCCTCGACCTTAAATTCCATGACATCCTAAACACTGTGCGGGCGGCGGCCCGCGAAGCTGCGGAACTCGGGGTCAGCATGGTGAACGTCCACGCATCGGGCGGGCGGAAAATGATGGAAGCGGCGCTCGAAGGGGTGCGCTCCACCCTGCACCATCCGGCGCAGGGCTCCGCCGGGATTGTGGTCGGGGATGAGGCGCGCCCAAGGGTGCTGGCGGTAACCATCCTGACCAGCCTCGCAAGCCAGGACCTCGAGGAGTTGGGCATTTCAGGAGCGCCGGTCGAAGCTGTGCTCCGGCTGGCTCGCTTGGCGCAAAGTGCAGGACTGGATGGCGTGGTGGCCTCGCCGCGCGAAATCTCCGCCATTCGACAGGCGTGCGGCCCCGGGTTCCTGATAGTCACACCCGGGATTCGGCCCGCCTCCGCCCTGCACCATCCGGTGCGGGGCTCCGCCGCCACAGACGATCAGGCTCGCATTGCGACCCCGGCGAGCGCCATCGCAGCGGGAGCGGATTATCTGGTTGTGGGACGACCGATTACCGGCGCGCCTGATCCGGTTGCTGCGGCGGATGCGATTGTTGCCGAGATGGACGGGGCATTGAGCACAGCGCGTGCCAGCGCTGCAGCCAGACAGGCCTTGTAGGGCCGAACGGCGTTCGGCCCTGGGGCGAGCGCCGCTCGCCCCTACACCGGGGACGTAACTAATGAC
>JBAVYG010000034.1:0-1923 GCA_049698675.1 Terriglobia bacterium | reverse complement strand
CTACCAACCCGGGAAACGGAGGTTTCACATGAAGCGTTTGGCAGTTTGGGTGGTGGCGGCAGCGGCCTTGGCCCTCGTCGCGGGGGCTACGGAGGTCTTTACCCAAGGCACGTTCAAGATCCCGTTCACGTTCGAGGCCGGCGGCAAAAAACTCCCCAGCGGCGAATACTGGGTCGCCCAAAAGGACGACGGCCAGATTACGCTGCGGCAGGAAGCGACCGGCAAGGAATTTCAGGTCCCCTTCACGAAGAGGCTGGCGCAGCCGAGTCCGCCTCTCGCCGAGCCCCAGCTTGTATTCGACGTGGTGGGGAACTTCGCGCCGTCCTATACGGAATATGTGACGGATTACGTGCTGGCCGAAGTGTGGCTGCAGGGTGCGGACGGATTCCTCGTGCATACCCTGAAGGGCGCGCACAAGACCCAGACCATCAAGGGGCAGAAAGTGAAATAGCGGACTGGACGAGGTCAAACGGATTTCTCCCCATAGGTGAAGTGTTGCACCCACGCGAAGTTGGCATTGCACGTTTTACCGCGCCGTGACCCCGGTCCGCCGCGGGCATCAAACCACGATCCCTGCGCCACCCGCGACTGAAAAGCACGATTCCTGTCTCGCCGTGCCCGATTTCTTGATTGCACAATTTCGTGCACAAATGTAGGATTGTACCGGGTGATACAAATGGATACTAAAGCCTGGGGCGTTCTAATCGCGGACGTGATAGGGTCCAGTTCGACGTCGAACTTGCGCTCCTTGCTGAGTGCGAAGCTGCGCATCGCCGCCCTTGCACATCAGGAACTGCTCAAGTTGCCCTACGCCGTCACGGCTGGCGATGAGTTCCAAACCCTTACCGCACAACTGAATGGCCTTCCCTGGCTGGTGTTCGATCTGCGGAGAAGGTTGAGGCCGCTCGAATTGCGAATCGGCATTGGCATCGGCCCAGTTACGAAGCCCTTGCGTCCCCCGGTCAATGAACTCGGGGGGCTGGCCTTTCAATGGGCGCGTCAGGCCATCGTGGAAATCAAGGGTGGCCATGCTCACAAGTTTGAAGTTCGCACCGCATTCCGTTCTGCCAACGCGGAATTTGACCGGGTGGCTAACCTAGTGTACGGCCTTCACGATACACTGATTCGGGACCTCACAGAGAAGCAATGGCAAGCCATCGATGCCTATGTCGCCAAAAAGCGAGTCGACTTGGCAGCCCGAGCCTTGCGAATCAGTGTTTCCACTGCATCGCGCAGTCTAAAAAGGGGCCACTTCTGGCAGATCGAGGAAACCATCGAGACCATGAAAAAGGTCATCGAGACCGCTTTTCCTTAGTTGCACATCTTTGTGCAAATGAAAAGGATTGCATAATTCCATGCATGTGTTCGCCACCAGTTTCTTGGCTCTCTATTTGGCGCACCTCCTGACAGAGTTCGTCTTCGAATCAGATCGCCTGGTTGTGGGGAAAAGGAACAGCGCCGCACCTGCTTATGTGGAGCACGGTGGGATTCACCTTCTTTCGGCGGCGTTACTGTTAGGTTTGAGTAGTCCAGTGCTGGTGCGCAGGCTGGACTTCTACGGCGTAATCATCGGCTTGACGCTCGTGCATCTTGTTTTCGAGTGGGGAAAGCTGAGCGTCGTCCGCCTCACGACGAAGGCCGAAGGAACTCTCACCTTTGTAGCTGGCCAGCTCGTGTACGTGTTTCCCGTTTGCGTGGCGGCTGGGATAATTGCGAAGACTCCCCTCCACGAATTGATGGTTGGCCTGACATGGGTTCAATCCCACGCTGAGCAAACCCTGCTTCTGCTGGTGGTGTACGTAGGAGTAATTTTCGGGGGCGGATACTTCGTTCGGCTCGTTACCAGGCCCCTGATTCGTGGAGACCTAGGCCTCGTCGGACAAACCACGGAAGAAGTGCAAAACGCTGGGATGTATATCGGGT
>JBAVYG010000033.1:0-5493 GCA_049698675.1 Terriglobia bacterium | reverse complement strand
AGCTGGTAGCGCACCGTCAAGACATTCTTCGAGCTAATCTGGTAGTCAACACGGGGACTGAGGTTCATCCGCATTCGGGGATTGAGCACGGCCTGGCTAAACGAAACCTCATTGAGCTGGGCATCGAGATCCTTGGCGCTCACGACGTTCACGTCGTTAATGTCCCGGCGAAAAACACTGAAGAAAAAAGATGCCTTCTTGCTGATGGGGCCGCCGATGCTCCCGTTGTAGAACTCCGAATGATAGCCCGGCTCTTCGGTGGCGAAAGGGTTCCGCGTGTTGAAGGCTGAGGAATTCCCACTCACGAAGCCTTGCCCGTGGTATTGGCTCATTCCGGGTTTGGTGGTGATTTCGATGCGGCCGTAGCCGAGCTTATCGTATTCTGCGGAGAAGGGATTCTGGTTGACCCGGATCTCGAGAATCGAGGACTTGGGCGGAAGCTGGCCGCCAGTAAAGCCGTCGATATAAATCTGGCCTCCGTTCGGCCCTGCCGAGGGTCCAGCCAGCGCCTCCAGCTCGGACTGCAATTCATCGGGGTCATCGGAGAGCGCTTCGAGCTCCTTTCCCGAGATGACGAGCGAACTGGCGTTGTTCTCGGGATTGACGCTAACGGTTGGCGCCTCACCCGAGACGGTGATCTTTTGCACTTCCTCCTCGATCTGAAGCGAGATGCTGAGCTTCTGAACCTGATCTGCGCTGATTTCAATTCCCTGCTGCTCATACAGCGCGAAACCTTTTGCGATGGCCTTCACCGTGTACTTCCCGGGAGCCAGTGCATTGAATTCGTAAACCCCGTCCCGGTTCCCTTGTACGGCTTGGGTCTGTCCCGTCGCGGAGGTCACCAGGACGGTCGCTTGCGTCACCGCCCCACCTGATGGATCGTTCACTTGGCAGCGCAATGTCCCGGAAGAGGTTTGCGCGAACAAGGGGCTTGCCAGAATTGGCGCCAAGAAAAGCGCCAGAGAGATAGAAGCATACTTCCCAAATAGCCGAAATTTCATTGACTCTCCTGCGAAAGCGCCCACGCTTTACAACCGGGCGCTGAATTATTGCGTCGTCTCTTCTCCGCTTGGGGCGCCGCCGCCGAGATTCCAGGGCGACATGAACATCACTTGGCTGGCGCTTGCTGAGGACGCCAGAATGGCTTCCACACCACTCAGTAGCGTGATTGCTGTGACCCCACCGGAAGCCGCACCTTGCGTCGCCACAATCATCACGGCGTCACCCTTCTGCAAATCGGCAAGCGTTGCCGGCGGCATCCGATTCAGGATTTGCTGGAGATCAGGCGCTCCACCGGGTCGCGGTCCTCCTGGACCGCTACCCGAGGGAGGGACGCCTGCCCGCGGTGCGGCGGGTGGGGGACCACCACCTGCGCCGGCGCCGTTCGGTGGTCCGCTGGTCTCCCCCCCTTTCAATCGCATCGCGATCCTTTGGGCCATCATCGGAGGCAGCTTGCGCAGTTGGGAGTCTGACGTAACCTTCACGAGCACGGGCTTCTTCGTCTTCAAATCCATAACGCTGATGGTGTTCTGGCTAACGTCAATCGAAGCGACCGTGCCGGCTATGTTTCGAAACGATCCCGAAACAATCTCCTCCGCGGCAAACTCGCTGCCGTCCTCGCTGCGCGTGCCACGCGCGCGAAGTTGATCTCCGGGATTGATCTGGTCGAGCGTCGCGGGTTTCGCATCGTCGAACCTCACCGAGTCCGCTGCGTACCGGCGCAGGATCGTATCCTTGGTAATGTGAATCGCCACTTTTTTGACGGTGCCGACGGCCGCCGTCGAAATCGTGATTGTGCTGGTGACGGGATCGACGGAACTCACCAGTCCCCCCACCCCGCGCTTCTGCCAATCAGCGCGCTCTGCCTCCTGCTTCCGGGTAATGTCCACCTTGCTCATGATGATCGCGGCGGTGGCGAGGAGGGTCTTCTGATCGTCCGAAATGTGTCCCCGGACCAGAATGCGGTCGCCTACGCTGATGTCCGCGGCATTGATCTTCGTGGCATTCTTCAGGGTTTTCTCATTGGGAGCGACACGGAGAAGAGTGGCATTATCAGGGAGCAACACGGTGAGGCGCGTTCCGGAATCGGTCTGGATGGTGAAGCCGGTCGGCTCGACACTCACCACTGCTCCCATGGCCTTGTAGGTGGGACTCGGCGCCTGGCCACGTCCTATCGCAACAAGACTGAATACCAGGAAGCCTCTGCAAAGAGAGGTAATGACCCTCTTTGCATCTACGTCCATAAATCGCCGACAAGTTCCCTTCCTCATTATCAACCTCCACTGAAACAGGCGGTCGAGCGGGGCTGAGCCCCTCCCTTCCTGTCGGAATTGCGAGTCGGTGAAGTCACGTGGCGGCAACTTCCAACCCGGTGTGAGTACTACCCATAACAATCGCACGACAACCAACGGAATCAGACCATCTTCCCTCTGAGATTGCCTAATAAAGCTAATACGTTCCTGGGGGATAGACGGTTGCTCTTGTCATGTTAAATCCATGTAAAAGACCCTGGCGGGGATGTTTCGTCCCTTTTCAGCCCATATTTCGCACCTCCCAAGGTCCTGGCATCTCACGCCTCCAAGCCCCGACAGGCGCGCGACGTATAAGTTGAGGGATTTGGTCTCGCGGTCCGTGTCATTCCGAGCCCTTCACTGTCATTCCGAGCGGAGCGAGGAATCTCGCTCTGCCCGTTCAGGGTAAACTCCGCAAGGAATCTCGCTCTGACAGCGTCTTCGGCCTCCCGCCAGCGCGCGTGATCCCGCCCGGCCCAGAGCGAGATTCCTCGCTGCGCTCGGAATGACAATGCTGCGCACCCGAGCTGACGGACAACGTGTCAAAACGAGGCGGCAGGGTGTAAACTCACAACTTCCCGGGGTTCCATGACGGGAATGCCGGCCGAGGGTACGGCCAACCGACTCCACTAGGAAGGTTTCACTGTGAATAAACAATTCTCTAGCCTATTGTTTGCTCTGGTGTTTTTTAGTTCGGCCCTTTTCTCGTCCAGCCTCCCGCTCACCCCGTTTCCGAACCAGCTTGAAGTGGGTCAAGGAGTATTCCGTGTGGGGGCGCGCGTCAGTATCGAGGTTGCAAGCGGCGAGGAGGAAGACCGCTTTGCCACTTCGCTTCTCGCTCAGGAGCTGGATTCACTGGGTGGTGTTGCCGCCAGCGTTGGAGCGAAGGGAGCTGGTTGGCCCCGCATTGTGCTGGCACGCCCCGAAAGCCAGGCTGGCAGGCGCATTCTGGGCGAGTCGGGGTTGAGCCTGCCGCCCCAAGCCGAAGAGGAAGGCTACATCCTGGTGGTGACTTCCCGCGAAGCCTCCATAGTGAGTAAGACCGCAGCGGGCGTCTTTTACGGCGTCCAGACGCTTCGGCAATTGCTTCAGCGGACGCCGGGAGGCGGTGCAGAGGCCCCGGTGGTGCGAGTGGTGGATTGGCCCGCCATGCGTTGGCGCGGGGTGAGCGTCGACATTAGCCGCGGCCCTATCCCCACGCTGGCTTCCTTTGAGAGGGAAATCACGTTGCTGGCCGAATACAAAGTGAACCTGTTCTCGCTTTACATGGAGAACGCGTTTGCCTACCCCAGCCTGCCCCTAGCGGCAGCTCCGGGCGGCGCCATTACTCCACAGGAAGCCACTGAACTCGTTAACTTCGCCAAACAATATCACGTGGTGGTCGTTCCTGAGCAGGAGTCCTTCGGGCACCTGCATCTGGCGCTTCAGAATGAGCAGTTCCAGGACATGGTCGAAGTCCCTTACGGCCACGTGCTCTCGCCCACTGCCCCTGCCTCCTTCACTTTCATCGGAAAGATGTTTGCAGACCTCGCTTCCGTCTTCCCGGGACCGTTCTTCCATATCGGGGCCGATGAGACCTTTGAGCTGGGCCAGGGCCGGACCAAGGCAGAGATCGAGAAACTCGGCTACGGCAGCGTCTACATCGATTACCTTCGGAAAATCGACGAAAACTTGAGTGCCTACCATCGCAAGATCCTTTTCTGGGGCGATATGGGCGTTCAGCACCCTGAGCATCTCAAGGACTTACCGCACGACATGATCGCGGTCCCCTGGGACTACGATGCAAAGCCATCGTTCGCGAACGAGATTAAGCCCTTCCGCGATGTGGGGCTTGAAACCTGGGTGGCACCGGGCGTGAGCAACTGGAGCCGCATTTTCCCGGACTACGGGGTGGCCCTGGCCAATATCCGGCAATTCGTGACGGACGGAAAAGAACTGGGCGCCTCTGGCGTCTTTAACACCACCTGGATGGACGATGGCGAAAGCATGGTGAACTTCACCTGGTACGGCTTGGTCTACGGCGCTGCTCAGTCCTGGCAGAAAACTGTGGATGAGCAGCAGTTCTCCGATGCATGGGATTGGGTCTTTTACCGTGCCCATGACCATCACTTCGCCACGGAGATCAAGACCCTTACAGAGGTCCATCGGCTGCTCCAGGGCGCTGTCCATTCGGACGGCGAGGATTGGCTGACCTGGGTTGACGCCTTGAGCCCGGAGGGGCAGCAGTTTTATGGCGAGATGGAGCCGGCGGCGCATCAGATTCGGCTTCTGGCTGAAGACGTGATTGCCGATCTCATCACAAATTCCCACCTCGCGCGCCGTAACCAGGACCTCCTGGACTATGTGGACTTTGCCGCGCGGCGGTTCGATTTCCTCGGCCAAAAAGCCATCTACGCAAAATACATTGTGGACCTGTACTCCCAGGCGCAAGCCAATTCTGCGCAAGCCGAGAAGGTCTACGATATCCTGGAGCGAATTAACGGAACCAATGGCTTGCTCCAGGACATGCGCGACCAGACCACCTTGCTGCGGGCCCACTACAGGAAACTTTGGCTGGGGGAAAACAGGCCGTATTTCCTCGACAATATCCTGGCTCGTTACGATGAAGAATTGGAGCGCTGGGAGCGGGCGGCCAATCACGTGAGTCGTCTCCGAGAGGTCTATCGCCACCCCCATCGGCTGCCACCTCTCATCGAACCGTAGGGTGCTGCGGCAAAACCTCCCCGAACCCAGAGGCTGAGCAGACCACCGCGATAGATTCTTCACAGAATTGGAAAACCCGCAGGGTGAAAGGACGAAGCCTGCCCTACATGGCAGCCTGTTCGGCCGCCCGGCGCTGGAAGATCTCGATGTAGCAGTTGACGAGCGAGACGGCGGCGGGCGTGATGCCGGGGATGCGGGAGGCTTGGCCGAGGGTGAGCGGCCGCACGCGGGCAAGCTTCTCCACCACCTCGCGTGAGAGGCCGGAGACTTTCTTATAATCGAACCAATCTGGGATGCGACGCGACTCGGCGCGCTTCATTCGCTCCATCTGTTTTTCTTGCTGTTGCAGATAGCCTTCGTACTTGAAATCGGTTTCGACGCGGCGGGCCTCCTCCCGGGAAAGTAGCGGCGACTTTACGTCGCCATTCGTGGCTTGGCGGGGTAAACCCGCCGCTACATCGGGTGCCGGGGTGAAGGCTTGGCGGGGTAAACCCGCCGC
>JBAVYG010000032.1:0-12373 GCA_049698675.1 Terriglobia bacterium | reverse complement strand
AGAACGGCCCGGAGTACTTCGAGTCCATGCCCATCACGCGCGAGTACGAGAATAGGCTCTACGGCTACTACGGCCGGCCGCCATATTGGCTGTAAGGATCTGGCAACAATGCAGCCGTGCGACGAGCAAGGGTTGATTGATGCCGACGACCACCCCGAGAGGCCAGTGCACGCCTATGGGAATCATAGCCGGACAGAGGACATTCCACCATAACTCGCTTATATGTCCCCACGAGCCTTGATATTCACTCGCTTACTTATCAATGCAACGCTTATTGCCCCGGTCTCTAAAGGAGAAAGAGGTGGGGGGGCTCTCGGGGCAAACCCGAAGTGCCCCCCGGTGCGGCGGTCACGGGCGGTTCGAATTGCGGAGAATCATCCATCGTGCGAAATGCTCAAAGGCTCTTTCAAAACGAAGCTCAATCGCGTCTCTAATCGGCAGACTCATAATCCCATTCTCTGGCCTGTCTGTTCAAAATTGCACACCATCCGACAACTTTATTCTGGGAATCCAAACTTAATCGGGATTTCCACCTTGGGTCCCCGAGTGCCTGACGGTGCAGTCAGGGTTTCCATCCTTAAACTCCAGGCAGCGATTAAAGCATCCACAACGGCGTGGAAAGTGGGATAAAGAGAATCGTAGCTGATCGGGGCTCTGCCCCGGCGTTGACCTGCCAAGATCTGAGCCGGAAGCGGAGCCCATGTCTCTTGACAAATGGGGGGAGGTAGGCTAGCATAGTGGGTGCGGTTCGGGCAATGCTGAATTCTGAATGGTGAATTGTGAATTGCTCTCTTCCTCCCCGCGACCGCGGACTGCCTTCTGCTTACCGCCGCTGCCTGCTGCCGGCTCCGTTAGTCACTGAAAACGTGGTATCGTAAGGCTGGGTAACTGTGCGGCTTCTAGAAACACTCACGGACTTTGTTAAACCGGCAGCACGACACTCGCAAGGGATCACGGCGCTCGTGCGGCACTTAGGCGGATTAGGGCTGTTCCTTCTCGCGATCGTCGACAGCTCCCCCATCCCGACATTTGGCGTCCTGGACATTCTCACCGCCGTACTCGCTGCGCGGCAGCGCGAACCGTGGTACTACTACGCCGGAGTCGCCACGGCAGGCTCGGTCATCGGCGCCTACTTAACATTCCGAATGGGACGTAAGGCCGGTTTGGACTATCTCAACCGCAAGTTTCGAAAGCGCAAGGTCGCCAGGCTGCTGAAGTACTTCCATCGGTGGGGTACGGGCGCTCTGGTCGTTTCTACCGCTGTACCTTTGCCCTTTCCTACGAGCACGTTTTTCGCCGTAGCAGGCGCGTTGGACTACCCTCTCCGGGAATTCATCGTAATCGTGGCTTTGAGCCGAGCAGTGCGTTACGCAGCCATAGCCGCAATTGCCTCCCACTACGGCCGCCGCTTCGTTGTCGGTCTGCGCCATCTAGGGGGACATTCCGGGTGGTTGCTGGCGATTGCCGCAGCAGTGCTCATCGCGGTGACCGCGGCGATGGTGCTAAGAAAGCGACTACAATTGAGTCGCCCCGTGGTCAAGACGCACGCAACGTGACATTCCCGCTGCTTAGACCAAGTGGTGATGCAAGGACAGAGAATGGACGCAGGCATCCTCATAGGCTACTTCGCAAAACGAGATGAAGCTCGTCGAGCCCTCAGGAAGTTGCAGAGAACGGGTTTCCGCCGCGCCGCATTGGTGAGCAAGACCGCGGATGGAGATGTACGTACATTGGACCCCTTCCTTTGGCGCCGGGCTTTCGATGCGACCCTGGCTTTCATTCTGTTCGGGGTCCTCGCCGGGGTTGCATTCGTAGCCCTTCATTGGCCGCAGCCGATTCTGAGCGAAGCCTTTCCTGCCCTGATTTCGACCCTTGTGGGTGGATTCATCGGAGCCCTCTTTGCCGGGGTGTGGATACGACGATCGAAGTACGGCGTGGAACGAAGGCTGCTTGAGGATCACACACGTTGGTTGGTGTCCGAGGAGACCGTCCTGATCCTTCAGGCGCCGATTGAAACACTGCGGTTCCCAGTGGCGGTGCTTCGAGAAAGCGGCGACATCCCGCCCGCGGTCTTCGTCCTGCATCCGAAGCGCGAGAATCCGATTGGAGATGTGCGAAGCCCTGGGGCGGCGCTCACTCCGGCGCAGATCCAGGAGCGTGCCCAGCGCCTGGCCGCGGACCACAAAATGGACCCCAAGCCGCAGCCGAACACCGCACTGCTCGAGCGGCTCGAACTGGCCCGTCAATGGGCCCATCAGGTTTGCTCGGATCTCATCGAAGCAAGTCGACTGGAACAGGGTGCGCTTCCGACCGCCGAGTGGCTCCTCGATAATGAGTACGTCATCGAGAGCACCGCCCGCGACGTTCAGGTGAACCTTCCCCGGCGTTATTACCAGGAGCTGCCGGCGCTCGCGAGTGAGCCCTACCGGGGCCTGCCGCGCATCTACGGCTTGGCGAGGGAACTCGTCTATCATACGGACTTGCGTCTAGACCGGGAGAACATCCTGGCGTTTATTAAGGCCTATCAATCGGTGCGCACGCTGACGATCGGCGAACTCTGGGCTGTCCCCCAGATGCTGCGCATCGCGTTGATTGAGAGCATCCAGGACCTCGCCGCCAGCGCTCTGACCGAGTTGCGGGAACGTGAGATCGCCGACTTCTGGGCGAACAGGCTCATTACGGCCAACCGGCGAGATCCCAACCAGCTCTTCTCTATCCTGGCAGAAATTGCCAAGAACCAACCCAGCCCGAGCCCCTATTTCGCTTCTCAACTGGTCGATCATCTCTACGACGAAGAAGCCGCGTTAGCGCCGGTCCAGAGCTGGCTGGAGCGCACCTACCACAAGCCCCTGGGCGAGCTCAACCTGCGTGAGCAAAACCGCCAGACGAAGGATCTGCTGGCGATTGGGAATGCGTTTACCAGCTTGCGACAGCTCGCCCTGTTGGATTGGAGACGGCTCTTCGAGCAGCTCAGCCGCGTGGAGTGGTGGCTTCGGTTGGATCCATCTGGTGTCTATCCCAAGATGGATTTCGACACGCGCGATCGGTATCGCCGTGCGATTGAAGAGCTCGCGCGTCGGTCCGGCCAAGCGGAAGACCAGGTCGCCCAACACGCCATCGAGCTAGCCGCGCAAGCCGCACATGAAGCGACGAAAGATGACCGGTGGAACCACGTCGGGACCTATCTGATTGGTGAAGGAAGGCGCGAGCTTGCGCGGCTCTTACGCTGCCCTGAGGGTCCACGTTTCCGCGTCCTCGAGTGGGTATACCGCCATCATTCTGCCGTGTACTTTCTTGGGCTCAGCTTCCTCTCCGCTGTATTCATCTCCCCGATCGTCCTGCTTGGTCAGCGCGGACAGAGGCCCGGGATCCGGCTTGTGATCGCCCTCCTTTTGCTGATCCCCGTCAGCCAACTCGCGCTCGAGGTTTTGAATTACCTCGTCATGCGGCTACTTCCACCCCGAGCCCTTCCCAAGATGGATTTCGAGGTTTCGGGCATTCCTGACGCATTTCGAACCTTGGTCGTTGTGCCCGTGCTGCTGAGGGACGCGGAGACGATCCGGGCAGAGGTGGAGAAGTTAGAAATCCGGTACCTGGCCAACAAAGAAGGCAATCTGCTCTTCAGCCTCTTCACGGACTACACCGATTCGGATCAGGCGCATCGTGAGGACGACGAAAGACTGCTCCAGACTGTGACCGAGAGCCTCGAAGCTCTCAACCACCGGTATGGTGGTGAGCGTTTCTTCCTTTTCCATCGGGACCGCAGGTGGAGTGAATCCGAGCAGAAATTCATCGGTTGGGAACGCAAACGCGGGAAGATAGAAGAACTCAATCGGCTGATCGATGGAACGCGACCTGAAGATGCCGCTCGTTTGGTATACGTCGGCGACCCCGATCATCTGTCCAATGTGAGGTTCGTCATCACATTAGACAGCGACACACAACTGCCTCTTGGCACTGCGCGCAGGATGATCGAGACCCTGGCACATCCCCTAAACCGGCCGCGCTTCGATGCCGCAGGCAGGATCCTGGCCGGCTCCTACACCATCATCCAGCCGCGCGTGAGCCCTTCCCTTCCGAGCACGAGCGCCTCGCCTTTCAGCCGACTCTTTGCAGACGCGGTCGGAATTGACCCCTATACCAAGGCCGTTTCCGATGTCAATCAGGATCTGGCCGGTGAAGGCTCCTACCATGGCAAAGGCATCTATGATGTGCGCGCCTTCAGTCGAGTGCTGTCCGGGAGGTTTCCTGAAGAGTGGTTGCTGAGCCATGACTTGATTGAAGGCGCTCACGTCCGAGTGGGCCTGGCCAGTGATATTGAGCTCTATGATGAGTTCCCGCAGGATTACCTGAGCTACACCCGCCGGCAACATCGTTGGATTCGTGGTGATTGGCAAATCGCGGATTGGGTCTTACCGCGCGTTCTCCAACCTGGAGGGCGGCGAGGGCCAAACCAGCTCTCATGGTTCAGCCGTTGGAAGATCTTCGACAACTTGCGCCGGAGCCTGCTGCCCGTAGCCAGCCTGGGCTTGCTCGTAGCCTGCTGGCTGACTTCTCCTCAGATCGGGTGGATCTCGACCCTCGTGGTCGCCGTGCAGTTGCTCTTCCAGCCTTTGGCGCAGCCCTTCACAATGGCGACCACCCGCCAGGGGCTGAAGAGCTTCTCCTTCTCGAAGGTGGCGCACGACCTGCTGCGGACGGTTGCTGATGCTGCACTGCTTCCGCACCAGGCCGGGCTGGCTTTGGATGCCATTCTGCGGGTCTGGTATCGCCGCCTCATCTCTCATCGGGGGTTGCTCGAGTGGACTTCGGCCCCGGTGACGGATGGGAGAGCCCCGGGTCAGCTACGAGGGTTCGTGATTTCCATGGGCCTGGCGAGCATCTTCAGCGCGGTCGTGGGTTGGGCCGTGCAGCGCTGGATGCCATCCAGCCTTGCGATGGCCAGCCCCTGGCTCGTCTTGTGGTTCCTATCCCCTCTGATCGGTTGGCTCTTGAACCTTCGACCGCAGGCGAAGCAAGAGCAACTCCTGCTGCCTGAAAAGGATCTGCGCTTCCTGAGGAAGGTTGCACGACGAACCTGGCGCTATTTCTCGGACTTTGTCAGCGCTGACACGTCTTGGCTTCCACCGGACAACTACCAAGTGTCCCCTCCGAAGCCACCGGCGATGCGTACCAGCCCAACCAACATCGGTCTCTGGATGCTCAGCGCGCTAGCCGCACATGATTTCGGGTATCTGACGGTGGATCAGGTCGTCGATAAGCTGACGCACACTATGGAGACGATCGGCAAACTGGAGCGCTATGAGGGTCATCTGCTGAATTGGTACGATATTCAGACCCTTACCCCTCTCGAACCTCGCTACGTGTCCGCCGTGGACAGCGGCAACCTGCTGGGTGCCTTATGGTCCCTGGAGCGTGGACTGGACGAGCTGATTCAGACACCTGTCCTGGATGTGAAAGCCTTTGAAGGCCTGCGGGATACCGGGGAAATCCTGAAACAGGTCGTCCAACAGAAGGGCCTCCCCGGTGTTGATGCTCATGTCCTCGACGAACTGATGCGCGCGTGGGAAACCCCGCCGGCTCGCATCGCCGACGCGCTTCGTCTGCTGCGGCGGGTGGAGGGTAGCGTAAGGGCTCTAGCCGATGAGGTGCGTAAGCCCGCGGACGTTGAAACGGGAGCAGCTTATTGGGCCAGGCAGATGGAGGGGCAGGTATCGGCTTGGCTAAGGATCACGGATCGCTATCTCAATTGGATCGAAATCCTCGATGAAAAAACGGAAGAGGAGGTCGCCCAGTTGGGTCTGGATGCCCTACTTGCCATCCGCCAGGCCCTGCATCACGCGCCTTCGCTTCTTGATCTCGCCAAGGGGCACATTGGCTGTATTCCGATCCTCCAGTCGATCCATGAGGAGGCTCCCTCAGCCGCGGCCCCCCTCTTGGAATGGCTTGCCCGTCTTATGCAGGCTTTCGCGGAATCGAAATGGCTGGCCGGTGAAATCCTGGGTTTGGGCGAGCGGCTCATCCAGGACGGACGCGAGTTATCCGAATCGATCAATATGCGCTTCTTGTACGACCCCGAACGACGGTTGTTCGCAATCGGCTACAACGTTTCCGGAGGCCGCTTGGATAGCTCCTACTACGATCTCTTGGCGAGTGAGGCGCGGCTGGGGAGTTTCATCGCCATCGCTCGGGGCGATATCCCAGTTGAGCATTGGTTCTCCATGAGTCGGCCCTACCGTGCAATCGATCGGCGCCCAGTGCTGCTCAGTTGGACCGGGACTCTGTTCGAATATCTGATGCCGCTGATTTTCCAACGCTCCCAGGCGAACTCACTCCTGGATAAAGCGGCGAGGGACGCGACGGCGATCCACATTGCCTACGGCCGCAAGCGCCGCGTCCCGTGGGGGATTTCGGAGTCTGCGTTTGCGGATCTGGACCTCAACAATGCCTATCAGTATAAGGCCTTTGGCGTACCGGAGCTCGGATTGAAGCGCAGCTTAGAGGAAAAGCTCGTGGTCTCGCCCTATGCCACCCTTCTGGCGCTGAACGTTGCGCCGAGAGAGAGCGTGCAGAATTTGAAACGACTGGTTAGCCTGGGGCTGCTGAACGATTACGGCTATTACGAAGCGATGGACTTCAGCCGTCGGCCGAGTCGTGAGGGCGCGCGTGGGGTGATCGTACAAACCTACATGGCGCATCATCAAGGCATGGGTTTCCTGTCGCTGACCAACTTCCTCCATAACAATCCTATCCACCGACATTTTCACGCCGACCCACGCGTGCGTGCCGCTGAGCCCCTACTCCATGAACGCATCCCGATCCTGCTTCCGCTGAACTACATCTCCGCGCGCGAGAGAGTGTCTTTGGCGGAGAGCGTGGGCGAAGTCGCACCCTCGGTGGGCAAATTCGATACGCCCCATACAACCACGCCCCAAACCCAACTCCTTTGCAATGGTCGCTATGGCTTGATGATCACCAACGCAGGCGGGGGATACAGTCGGTGGGGCAACTTTGAGATCACACGCTGGAGGTCGGATCGGACTCAGGATCCGTGGGGAACCTTCTGCTACATCCATGAGGCCGACTCGGATCGAGTGTGGTCCAACATGTATCACCCAGTCGGCGGGAGGGTTGAGGCTTACTCCGCCAACTTCGCGCTCGACCGTGCCGTCTTCCGGCGCGCCGACAACGGCATTCTAACCGAAACGGAGGTCGTCGTCTCGCCGGAAGACGACGTGGAGATTCGGCGGGTCACCCTGATCAATCGGTCCGGTCGCAGCCGCCGTTTCAACCTCACGAGCTACGTTGAACTCTCGCTGGCGCCGCACAACGCAGACCGGCAGCATCCGGCCTTCAACAAGCTGTTCATCCAAACCGAGGCGGTGCCTGAACATCAAGCGCTCCTCGCGTACCGTCGCCCTCGCGCGGAAGACGACCCACCCATTTACGTTGCGCACCGCCTTACGCTTGAACACACTGAGGACGAAGCCTTGCAGTTCGAAACCGACCGGCGCCGATTCATCGGCCGAGGACGGACGCTCGCAAATCCGATGGGGGTCCTCCAGCCGCTTGGCAACAGCCAGGGTTTTGTCCTGGACCCGATTCTCAGCCTGCGCCGGAGCCTGAGTCTTGGTCCTGGCCAGCGTACGCAGGTTACCTTGGTTCTCGCCGCCGGTGAAACACGCCAGCAGGTCTTGAGACTGATGGGTAAGTACAGCGATCCCCATGCCATCGATCGGGCGGTGGATTTCGCCTCGGCTTCTGCCCAGCTTGAGCTGCGATTGCTTCGCATCCAGCCCGACGAAGCTCGCCGCTTCCAGCAGCTCGCCAGCCACTTGCTGTTTCCCAACCCGCTCTTTCGCCCTCCCCCCGAACGCATCGAAGAGAACCGCAAGGGCCAAGCCGGCTTATGGCCCTATGGAATTTCGGGCGACTTGCCGATTGCCCTGCTCACCATTGGTGAGGCGCAGGATATCAGCCTGGTCCGTCAGATGCTCCAGGCGCATACCTATTGGCGAAGGCACGGGTTGATGGCAGACCTGGTGATCCTCAACGAGGAGGCCGGCGGCTATGAGCAACCGTTGCGTGAACGACTCGAGGGCTTGATCCAGGCGCATTCAACGTATACGGGCATAGATCAGCCTGGTGGGATTTTCTTGCGCAGCGCGGAGCAAATCCCGGAGGAAGATCTGACGCTACTCAGTGCCGCGGCAAGTGTGGTGCTGGTGGCGGCGCGCGGCACGCTGCCCCAGCAAGCAGGTGTGCCTGCGGAGGTTCCCGAGCTGTCGGAACCCTTGGCCAAAAAACCTGCTCCCCGCGAGCCTTCGGCTTCGCTGCCCTTCATGGAGCTGCCCTACTTCAATAGCCTGGGCGGTTTTACCCCGGATGGGCGTGAATACGCGATCTATCTCGGCCCCAACACCCACACGCCTGCACCCTGGGTGAACGTCATCGCCAACCCCATCTTCGGAGCATTGGTCAGCGAAACCGGGTCGGGCTTTACCTGGTATGGCAACAGCCAGCGCAATCGCCTGACGCAATGGTCGAACGACCCCGTCATGGATCCACCGTCTGAAGCGGTGTACATCCGGGACGAAGAGACCGGTGTCTACTGGACGCCAACCCCTTCGCCGATCCGCGAAGAGACCGCCTACCGGGCAAGGCATGGGGCGGGGTACACGGTCTTCGAGCATAACAGCCATGGGATCGAGCAGGAGCTGACGGTCTTCGTTCCAGTGGATGATAAAGGAGGAGAGCCGATTAAGCTCGAAAGGTTGCAGTTGAGGAACGACTCCTCCAGGCATCGCAAGCTGTCGGTTACGTATTATGTGGAGTGGACACTGGGCGAGAACCGCGAAACCTCCCAGATGCACGTCGTGACCCACTGGGATGACGAAGTCCAGGCCCTGATCGCTCGGAATCGCTACCACCCCGAGTACGGGGATCGGATCGCCTTCGCGGCCCTCAGCCCGCCTGCGCAGTCTTACACCGGCGACCGCACGCCCTTCCTTGGGCGCAACGGCTCGCTGGGCAGCCCCGCGGCGATGGAGCGGACCGGGCTATCACGTCGGACGGGGGCGGGACTCGACCCGTGCGCGGCACTGCAGGTTACGGTTGAACTAGCTCCTGGCGAGAAGGCTGAGATCACGTGCATGTTGGGCCAGGCCGAGTCAGTGGAGGAGGTCCACAAGCGGGTTCTAGTCTACCGGGAAGGCTTGGCACTGGAGACCGCGTTAAGCCAGACGAAAGCCTGGTGGGATGGTTTGTTGGGCACGATCGAAGTGCACACCCCCGAGCTGGCAGTGGACTTCCTGATCAACCGTTGGCTCTTGTACCAAAGCCTTAGCTGTCGGATCTGGGGACGCTCCGCCTTTTACCAGTCCAGCGGTGCATTCGGCTTCCGCGATCAACTACAGGACGTTATGGCATTCCTATACGCGTATCCCGAGCTGGCACGCCAACACATCCTGCTCGCGGCGAGCCGTCAGTTCAAGGAAGGCGATGTCCAGCACTGGTGGCATCCACCG
Source organism: Terriglobia bacterium (assembly GCA_049698675.1). Taxonomy (GTDB): domain Bacteria; phylum Acidobacteriota; class Terriglobia; order UBA7540; family UBA7540; genus CAVROP01. Next base: position 2,846 of record JBAVYG010000032.1, on the reverse strand, counting down.
AGCGGCGCGGGTATCCGCTCGCGGATCTCCGATGACTCCCTGTGGCTTCCCTACGTCGTCGCTCAATACATCCGGGTCACTGGCGATGTGGAGATCTTGCACACAGAGGTCCCCTTCCTCGACGGGCCCAAGCTGGAAGGCGATCAGCACGAGATGTTCTTCACACCGGAGGTCGCGTTTGAACACGCCACGCTGTTCGAGCATTGCCAGCGCGCCGTCACGCGTAGCATGACCTTTGGACCCCATGGTTTGCCCCTGATGGGAACAGGGGACTGGAACGATGCGATGAACCTTGTGGGTGCCGGAGGCAAAGGGGAGAGCGTTTGGCTGGCGTGGTTCATGGTGGATGTGCTTCAGGGTATGGCCGAGTTGTCTGAGCTACTGGGTCGGCCAGATTTAAGTCGGACCTATCATCAAGACAGGAAGGCGCTGATTCGGCGTGTCGAGCGAGCAGCATGGGATGGGGAGTGGTATCTTCGGGCGTTCTTCGACGATGGCACGCCGCTTGGTTCCTCGGCGAATGAAGAGGCGAAGATTGATTCCCTGCCCCAATCCTGGGTATGGCTGAGTGGCGCCGCCGGCACAGATCGCGCGGATAGGGCTTTAGAATCAGCGTGGAAACATCTCGTTCGCGAGGATGAAGGTCTGGTGCTGATCTTAACACCTCCCTTTGACAAATCGAAGCCGTCACCCGGATACATCAAGGGCTACCCTCCGGGGGTAAGGGAGAACGGAGGCCAGTACACACACGCCGCCCTGTGGTTCGCCATGGCCTTGGCACGTCGAGGGGATGGTACGCGGGCGGCAAAAATGCTGCGCACGCTCAACCCGATTGAGCGCGCGCGTGATTCGGAAGCAGTGTGGCGCTACGGGATTGACCCCTACGTGGTCGCAGCCGACGTGTACCGATTGCCCGGGCGGATCGGTCAGGGTGGTTGGTCTTGGTATACGGGTTCGGCGGCCTGGATGTACCGCGCCTGGGTTGAAGAGGTCCTGGGCTTGAAGGTGCGCGGGGATCACATGCAGTTGAATCCGGTCATCCCCGGATGGTGGGGGGGCTTCCGCCTGCGCTATCGTCACGGTGATGCAATCTATGAGATGCAGGTCGAGAATCCGGAAGGCTGCGAGCGAGGTGTGTCGTGGGTGGAGATGGATGGCCAGCGCATGCGGGATGGCGTGATCCCATTGGATCGGGGCCTGGTCAAGCATCGTATCCTCGTACGCATGGGGAAGCCGGAGCAAGCGGCTTGAGACGTCTCCCTTGACGATAGGCAATAAGATCCGAGCGTCACGGCTTGTGGTAACAAAGCGACCGTTTATCGCTGGGGGGAATTCCACCAAGCTGGCATTCGATCACTACACCGTAATCGGGATTCGCCGCTGTCCTCCGCAAAGGATCCATCCACGATGTGTTCAGGGCCCAACTCAGTCCCTCGGGGACAATTGAACGCCCCATTTGATCGGTTTCCATCTTGTGGCCCAACCGCGGGCAGAATATTCCCGGACAGCCATCGGCTCCGCCGCCCCTCCCGCACCCGCCAGCCACCGGCGGGCGCGGCGGCTCCACCTTTTCGGTGAGGGGTATATCTTTGACCTCCCGACGGTGATCGCCGTCGAGACACCGCAACTTGGACACGCGACTTACTTGTTTTCCAAGCCCCAAAGCATCGAAGCCGTCCTCGCTGCTTACCCCGCCACCACGAAGGAGGCTATCCGACAGAATCGTGCCAACGTGGCGGAAAGGCTGGGATTCCTGGCGCGGGTCGTTCACGGATCTAATCCACGGATTTGGCTCCAGGCTTTAACCGCACATTTGGGCGAAGCAGCCGATTACGCTCCGGTAGCATCCGAGCGAGAGTGAGTATGCAAAGCAAAACGAACACGAAGGCTGAAATCATTGCCCTTCTCGAAGGCCGGCCGCAGGTGAGCCTCGAGAAGATCCGCTAATTCATCCTAGACCTGGACGAACTGGATTACATCGAGTTCCTGTATCCTTCCGACCCTGACTTCGCCGAAGAACTTGATGAGCGCGCTACTGAAGCCGAGGTAATGCTTGAAAACCTGAGGGATATCGAGGCAACCCTTCGTGGCCTGATCCAGGGCAAGATCAAAGTCCAATGATAATGCATTAGCAAGGGCACTGGTCACCGCGCGGCAATCTCTGACGGAGGGCCTTCAAGCTGCGTGCGCCGAGCGGGCCGAGGGTGCAACATGATCCCACCTGCAGCAAGGGTTCGATAAGGGTTCGATAACGATTCCCGTGGGTGCCTAAACGTGTTAACGTAAGCCATCCATGCCTTATTTTTCTATAAGTTACGAACCCGTGTCGCCCTTTCACGGGGGTAACGCGGGTTCAAATCCCGTCGGGGACGCCAAACCTTTCCAAGTACTTACCTCAATTTCCTCACCCCCGCAAATTTGCTTGGAAGCGCTGAGGTAGCGCGTGGCGTCGAGAATCGCGTCCAGCGCCGCGACCGCACCCTGCACCTGGGTGTCGGTAAGGTGGGCGTCACGGGCGGTCATTCTCAGGTCACGGTGGAATGGATTTCTGACGATATACCTAACGACCAGTCTGGAGGCGGTCGGGGGTCTGGTTTCCGGAGAGAACCTTGAGATCGAAGGTTTTGGGCCGCCTCCACAAACGAACGGTCACTGCGAGCTACCAGCGGGATTGTGACCACTGGCCAGCCCCACAGAAATATTGTCACGTGAAAAAATGTCCCTGGCTGTCCAATACTCGTGGTAGGATGTTGACTGAGCAGGGCGAAACAACAAAACCACTTCTCGTCTCAGCGGTAGGTGGCTGGTTTTTCTGTAAGACTCGCACGTTTTCAGGGCCCCTGGAG
>JBAVYG010000031.1:0-6183 GCA_049698675.1 Terriglobia bacterium | reverse complement strand
GGAGCATGCCCGGCCGGCGTGGTGTGGCTGGCAGGAGGAGTTTGCGGCGGCGACGAGGGCGGGGGCTCAGGCTGCGATGCCGGTGGCGCAGGCGGCCCGGCTTGCGATGCCTGCGGCGCGGGCGGCCCGGCTTGTGTTGCTTGTGGCGCGGACGGCCCGGCTTGCTGAGCGGCGGGTGGAAGCGCGCGAAGGGTTAGGGAGGCTGCGGCGAGGACGGCAAAACCAGTCGAGAGCCCCAGCGCTGCGCGCCAGAGGGCTGGCGCACTCAGGCATTCACGAATCATCCCTCGTGTTCGCAAATGACGGCGGTGTAGACTAGAGAGTGGAAGCAATCTGTTCCTCCTTGTCCAGGATTCAGGATTCAGGAAAGAGGAAATTGGAAACTCGAAACTGGAAACTAGCGACCTCGATAGCCAGTTTCCAATTTCCATTTTCCGCCCTCCTGAATCCTGACTCCTGAATCCTGACTCCTTACTTATTGGGACCGCCGGTTTGTTGCGGCGTCTGTGAGCCAGCCGGTCTGACATCGTCCCATTGGACAAACGTGCCAAAAGGAGTTGGCACCAGAACCTTTCGCTTTCCTCCCACCACGGTGCCAGGCGGAGCGTCCGGAGAGGCCCCGGGCGGCGCGAACGAGTCGACAGGGGGTGGCGGCCCAGCAACAGAAACAGGGGCTGTAGTCCTCCCTGTGGTGGGCGTAAAGCTTCCCGATGTTGGTACCGGTGCGTAACGCGCGCCGCCGCTGGCCGTTTTCTCAATATTGCCAGGGACACGCCGGGCAGACTCGGAAATGTCCAGTGTGATCTTCTTGTCCTGCCACTCGATCACCACATTCGAGGCGCCAATAGAAACCAACTTGTAACCGCCGATTTCCTCCCCTGGCAGGACACGTTTGGAGACCGGGGAAGCCTGGTCACCGGGGGCCATCAATGCAAACCAGCCGTTCCCCAGGTTCATGGTCCCGAACAAGAACGGCGGCTTCGGAGCTTTAGCCTCATCTTGCGGCTGCGGTTGCGGGCGGCCCCGCAGGGGGCTGAAAAGATTTCGGTCAACTATCTCCACGAAGCTCTGCGGCTCCCCCGCCCGATTCGGGCCGGTCGCCATTGTGGCACGAGGCTGCGCTGGGGCGCCGACTTCAAGCCACTGGCTGCGGCTGCGATAGTCCTTCCAGAACCGCCCCAAGAACCAGCCCAGCAGGATGTTCAGGCCGATGAGCCCGGCGATAATGAGAATCTGATCCCGACGTCTGGCTAGCATGTGTGCCTCCTCCGCAAAGACCGAAACTCGAAATTCGACCGCTGACCCGAGTTTCGATTTTCGATTTTCGACTTTCGACTTTCGGCCTGCGTTAGTGTGGCGCGGCTGCCTCGTCCTTCGCCTGCTTCACCGTCCGGGTCGCCGCCCCAATAATCAACTGCACGCTTAATTTTCCTTGCGGGTCCCCCTGGGAGCCGGAAACCGTGAGGCCCGTAACGGACAAGAGCCTGGGGGAGGTAGCCAAAGCGACCAGAAAATCGACGAGCTGATCCAAGCGACAGCGGAGCTGCACCCGACCGGTCAAGAGGGAATACCCTGCGCCGAGCTCCTGAATGCGAAGGACCTCACTGCTGCCGAGCTCGATGCCCTTACTGTCAGCCAACTGGCCCACCAGCCGCTGCCACTCGGCATTGGCCAGAGAAGGCGAGGAACTTTCAAGAAGGCCCGCCTCGAGTCCCTTCAGGCGCTCCCCGGCGGCAGAGAGATGGGCCCTCTCAAGCTTCGTCTCCGCCAACAGTCGCATGTCCCGGCGCAGTTCGACTTCATTCTGCTGTACGACCTCGGGGCTTGAGCCCAGGTGCTCCAAGAGGGGAAACACGCCAAAGTTCAAGAGCATGAACAGCGCCGCAGCAACCGCGGCGGCGGTCAGCGCAATTCGATCTCGACGACTAAGCTTTGCAAGCATCGGAGTCCGTTCTCAGGGGATTGCCGCTTGAGGATTGCCGACTGAAGATTGACGGTTGGAGAATCGAAAATCGTCAATCCAAAATCGACGATCGAAAATGGTCAATCCCAAATCGTCAATCGTCAATCGTCAATCCTTTAGGGCCGCGCGGCCTGCTTCAGCCGCATGCGGATTCGAAAAACCTCTCGGCTCTGGTTGTCCCGCGTGATCGGAGCCGTGAACTCAACCTGAGAAAAGTAAGGCGAATTCTCGAGGGGCGGAACCAACTCCGCCGCGTGGTTGGAATAACCGAAGATCTCGACCGTATCTTCGCTGATTTGCAATTGCTGGAGCCAAGTGCCGTCCGGGAGCAGCTTGGTCAGTTGCTGGAGCAGGTGGAGCTTCCGCCAGTTACCGGCCCGGAGGTCCTCGAGGACCGCGGCGCGGGTCTCGAGAGTACTCGTCTCTTGATTCTGCCGGCGAAGCTGCTGAGCAGGAACCTCCAGGCGTCGCAGCGCGCGCTCCAGGGCGCGGTCGTACAACGCCCTTTCGATCCAGGCGTGGGACGCCAAGGTGAGCGCTAGAAGCGCCGCCGTGCCGCTCAAGGCGTAAACTGGAGCCCGCGCGCCGCGCTGCGGCTGCCAACGCTCTTGCGCAGGGAGGAGGTTGATGAACGACGAGCTGCTGCGGATCAAGCCTGCATAGGCCGCAGCTAGGGCGGGCCACTCGACGAAGCCCACCGACCCATTGCGCTTGGCCAGGTTCAGCTTCGGAGCGGGCAAGGGTGACGCCCCCTGGAGGAGCTCGGAAAAGGGGGACGGCACGGACCCGCAGACAAACCAGGGAACCGTGGCGGGGTCGGACACGGGCAAAGCCGCGAGGGCGCGATGCCACTCCCGGTCGAACCGCTCTTTGGCGCTGGCACTCGGTTCGAGAGGAATCTCCTCTGTGGCGCACAAGCTCCCCCGGCGGAAGGATAGCACTTCCACCCCCGAACTTCGGCCACACACGATCAGCGCCGTCGGCGGCAGCAGGGGCTCCGCCAAGAGAGCCAGGGCTGCGGCTCCCAACGTCAAGCCGCTCAGCCGCAGGCCCAGTTCTTCAAGCGCCTGCTTGGCGCGGCTCACCCGCGACTTCTCCGCCACCACCACCATCACGCTGACCTGCTTCGCTTTGGGATCGCGGGCCACAACCGCACAATCCCAATAGACCTGATCGTCCTTATAAGGATGCAGCGCGCTCAACTGATAGCCTACCACTTTGGCCAACTGCGGCTCTGCTTCCACGGGCAGGTCCAGGAATCGAACCATGACCGCTTCGCGCGGCAAGCAAGCCATGACGCGGGCTTCGCGGAGCCGATGGCGGTCCAGGAAGCCGGCTACTTTGGCGGCCGCATCCTCGTGCAGCGGCTCCGGGAGACGCAACTCTTCAATCACCACAAAGCGCCGAAATCGGCGGCCCAGAGCGGTGAGATGGAACGCACCGCCGCCGCAATCGACGCCCACAGCGAGTTTGGTAAAGGCGAGAGACATTTTCTAAATAGGAGTCAGAAGTCAGGTGTCAGAAGACAGAATCGAAACTCGAAAACCGCCCAACAGGTCATTCCCGCGTGAGCGGGAATCCACAACCTCGTGGAATCAAGCCTTCGCCGGGGTGACGTTGCCCGCAATGAGTTTCGATTTTCGAGTTTCAGGGCCATTCTGACTTCTGACTTCTGCCTTCTGACTCCTCCTTTCAATCCGTGAAGTCGTCGTACCAAGCAATGATGCGATGCAGGGCCGCGCCCTGTGGGGCAACCTGGACAACGGCTTTGATTGCCCGCCGAACCCGGGAGCCATTGACCTCTCCCACCGAGACGATGCTGTAAGTCTTGCAGGGTTCGGTGGTCAGGAACGGCTGCGCCTGATCCGGCAGGGATGTCGATAGACGTTGCGCCACATCCTCCAGGGACTTAAAGGGCTGGCTGGTTCGTTCCCGAACAATGGACTCCGCCAAGTCCTCGTCCACGCCGGGCACGCTAAGTAAGACCGCCCCGGACGCATAATTCAAATTGACCGGAGTGGAACCCGAGTAAATCGTCAAGTCCTGCCCCACTCCGTACTTGTATTGAATTCCCGTTTCCCGGCTGAACTCAGCCGTGCCGTAGAAGATGTCCCGGCTCATCCCTCGGACGCGCAGCACTTCTTCCACGGAACCGAAGGGATTGTGGGCGGGGCGATAGCCGGCGTCGCGATAGTACTGTTCCAAGGCCTCCGACTCCCGGTCGTCAGACCCCGCCGGGCTCCGCCAGTGATCAATGGCCGCCGCCAACTGGGCCGCCTCCGCCGCTTCCAGGCCCCGCGCTTCAAACAAACGTGCCAGTTGTTTTCGCCCGGCAACGTTCAGGTCGAGCTTACCGGTCTCATTCACAATTTCCACCAGCGCCTCGCCCTGCTCATAAGGCACCCGCACCAAACGCTGCCCTTTTTTCCAGAGCCGGGGTTTATCCTGCTGCTCCATGGGAAGCGGGTAGGCGATCTCCAGAATGGCGGCTTGGACTCCGCCCGCCGCCAAGGCATAAGCCTGAGTGGACTCCTTGCGATAAATGGCCGTCCGAGTCTCGATCTGGACCGAACCCAAAAACGCCAGAGCCACCAGGATCATCACGGTGACTGCGGACATCACGGCCAGTAAGGCGACGCCAGCGTCCCCCCTGCCAGTCCGTCCTGTGAGAGCCAAACTCGGAAAAGCAGGATTCAGGATTCGGGATTCAGGATTCAGGCAAGCGCGCTTGCGGTTTTTCCCTGGCTGCTGCCTGCTGGCTGTTGAATCCTGCATTTCTGACTCCTGAATCCTGGGTCCTGAATCCTGAATCCTGCTCATTCTCATTGCTCGGATGTCGATTGCGGCATAAACTTCGCTCGCACGGGGATGACTTCTTCCTCTGCTTGGGTTCCACGATCCCAGCGGAGCCGGATCGCCTCCGGGTAAGGCGTCTCCTCCGTGCTCTTCCAAGCCAGCCGCCAAACCGGACCGGTGCCTTTCTCGGGGTGCAGGTCCAAGTATTCAAACCAAGCGGTTCTTAGACCCGTCATCAACGGCAGGTCTGTCTCTCTAACTAAGAACGGCTGGTAGTCGATCACGGGGCCCCCTGTGTCGGGATCGTTCGTAACACCCCGGATAAGCCTATGGAGAAGAACCTCATTATCCCCAACCGGAGTTTCACGCAACGCCACCTCAACGTTTCCGGGAGAAGCCTCGACGATGCCGTATTCGACGAGCACCAGCCCCGAACGGCTTCGAAAAACGCTGCTATAAGAGCTGACAAAACGCAGACAGGTGGCGCTCGCCTGCAGGACAGTAAATGTTCCTGGCAGACTAGGGTCACTAGCCGTCACCTGATAAGGAACCAGTGACGAGATCTGCTGAACCACGAAAGCATTCCGCTCCGCCTCCGCATGCACCCGGCGGAGTCGCGCCTCTCCTGTTCGCCAGGCCCGGTTTGCCACCCGGAGGCCAATCAGCAAGGCGACCATCAGGAACCCGATCAGCGAGATACTGATCAGCACCTCGAACAGCGTGAACCCCGTTTGATCGGGTGATCGGGTGATCGGGTGATCGGGTGATCGGGAGAACCAGGCTTTCGTTCGCCCGATCTCCGGATCAATCAACCCGATCTCTGGATCAACCGATCTCTCGATTCCGACGCAGCTTTCGTTCATCCGATCTCCCGATCACCCGATTCATGGACTGGGTGGCGGCTCCGGAATGCACAGCTTAAGCGTCTCTAGACTGAAGCTCTGCCGACCCGAACGCGTGCTCCAGGAAACTTCCAATGTGATTCGAACGAGCTGAGCTGGCTTACCAGAACCGGCTAGCGGTCTCTTGTCAACCAACACGGTCCTTGCCTGCCACCCGATACCGGAAGGAGAATCTCCGGAGCGCACCTCTCCGGCCGCCAGCGAGGGATCCAAGATCAGCTCGCTGAGCTTCCTTGCGGCAAGGTCGTTGACCCGATCGAAACGGTCCAGGCGGTCAGTGGTGCGAAGAGCCGCAGAAAGCCCCGAGAAAATGGTGGCAAAGCTGATTCCCAGAAGCGAGATCGCAATTAGAACTTCCAGGAGGCTGACACCGGCCTCGCGCGGCCCACGATGACGTTGGATAATCCTCTGCACTTAGCGTGATCCTTGTTTAACAGCTTCGATGGCCGGAGCACCGAGCAAAAAATCCAAATGGACCCTGAATTTGCTTCCGCGCCGGTTGCTGAACCACAGATTCCTCTC
>JBAVYG010000030.1:0-2480 GCA_049698675.1 Terriglobia bacterium | reverse complement strand
TTCTTTCATTCGGAAACAGGGCCTGGCAGCCTACCGGCAACTGCTGGCGACCGCGCCCACCTACATTGATTACCTGACCGAGCGCGCCGTTGCCAAGCATGACCTTAACACGCCGGAAGGGAAGGTGGCGGCGGCCAATGCCGTCATGCCCTATCTTGGCCGGGTTCCCAACCCCATGCTGCGGGCGGAACTGGCAAGCCGGCTTGCCGAACGATTGCGCCTGGACGAGCGCCTGCTGCGCGAGGAGCTTCGGCGCGCGGCGGGCGAGGGCCGGCGCCAGGTTGAGGTCAAGCAGGACGTGGCGGCTACGGCAAGCCCCGCAGAGAAGCAATTGCTTCGCGTATTCCTGGAGCGCGAGGACTTGGCCGATGAGTTTCTTCCTGAGCTCGTGGAAGGCCGAGATTGCGAGGGGCTCATAACCGCACCAATCTTTGGACGCATGCTCGAGATGCGCCGGCGGGGAGAGAGCATTCAGCCTGCTAATCTTGGCGAGATGCTGATTGCAGACGAGCGGCGATTGCTTTATGAATCTGTCTTTTGGGCTTGCGATTTGAGCCGTGAACAGACCCTTTTTTCTTGTCAGGAGCTGAGGGAAAGAAGGTTGGGGCGCGAGAGCGCGAGATTGAAAGGAGCCATCAATCTGGCGGAACGTGAGAAGGACCCCGCCAAGTTGGCAGAACTTCTTGAGACCAAGTCTAGATTGGACAAGCAGTTGAGAGCTGCTGGCGGGCACGAAAAAAACTCCTCCCGCACGCAAACGAAATAGTGTATATTAGATCTAATGCAATGGAGCCGGAGAAGTTTGACGGCTTGGCATAATGATGATTCAGTTGTGCTGAAGGCGGCACCGCCGGAATCGGGGTGGAGTGTCGCCATATCTTTTTTGATATCGAACTAATCCTTCTTCTCCCACAAGGGGGCCGTTGCTTTGGCGTTTGACGACAAGTTTGATCAAGTCAGTAAGCTCATTTCATTGGGAAAGGAGAAGGGCTACCTCCTCTATGATGAGGTCAACGACCTTCTCCCCTCCGACGTTCATTCCGCGGAAGATCTCGACGACCTTCTCTCTATGTTTGACAACGCCGGCATCGAGGTGCTGGATTCTCCCAAAGTCAAATCGGCCGAGAGCCTGGGGCTGGAAAAGGTCGATGAGCTCAAAGGGGACGAGAATGCGGAGGACGTTGAACTCGATTTGACGCCGGGCGCCTTGGACAAGACCAACGACCCCGTGCGCATGTATCTCCGCGAGATGGGAACCGTCCCTCTCCTCACCCGCGAAGGCGAGGTTGAGATTGCCAAACGCATCGAGCGCGGGCAGCTCAACGTGCTGAAAACGCTTTCGCGCTCGTCCATTGTTGTCCAGGCGCTTTTCGCCCTGCGCGAAGAACTGACGAACGGCGACAAGACCATCAAGGAAGTGGTGGTCTTTGATGACGACGAGCTCACGGAAGAAAAAGTTTCCGAGCGGGCCAGGGACGTCATTGAGTGCATTGGTGAGATGGAGCGGCTTTATAAGAAGCTGATGCAACTTCGGGCCAAGCGGGACTCCATCCCCCGCACCCGGCGGCCCAGGGACTTCCGCCGCTATAGCTGGGCTGTGGCCCGCCACCGCATCCTGATCTCGGTGCTCTTCCGCTCCATGCAGTTCACCCATACCGAGCGGAAGGTGCTGATCGAAAAAATCCGGCAGGCCATCGAAGAGTTGAGGCCGCTGGAGCGCGAGCTGAACAAGACGGAAAAGAAAGCGGAGGGCTCGCGGACCAATGGCAACAAGGATCTGAGAAAAGACCTCCGGCAGCTCCGCCAGCGCTTGACGGATTTCGAGGAGCGGACGCAGTCTTCCGCCGTGGAACTCCGCCGGAGCTGCCAGAACATCATCAGCGGCGAGGAGCAGGCGGAAGCTGCCAAGCGTGACCTGATCGAGGCCAACCTGCGGCTGGTGGTTTCCATTGCCAAGAAGTACACTAATCGAGGTCTTCAATTTCTGGATCTCATTCAAGAAGGTAATATCGGATTGATGAAGGCGGTGGACAAATTCGAGTACCGGCGCGGCTATAAGTTCTCCACTTACGCCACCTGGTGGATCCGCCAGGCCATTACCCGGGCGATTGCGGACCAGGCGCGCACCATCCGCATTCCCGTGCACATGATCGAGACCATCAACAAGCTGATCCGCACCTCCCGCCTCCTGGTGCAGGAATACGGGCGCGAGCCGACCTCGGAAGAGATCGCCAAGCGCATGGAAATTCCCGTGGTCAAGGTGCGCAAGGTGTTGAAGATCGCCCAGGAGCCGATCTCGCTCGAGACCCCCATCGGAGAAGAGGAAGATTCCCACCTGGGCGACTTCATCGAAGACCGGGGCGTGATCTCCCCTGCCGAGGCCGTTATTAACATCAACCTGAAAGAGCAGACCGAGTCGGTGCTTAAGACGCTGACGCCGCGCGAGGAGAAGGTGATCAAGATGCGGTTCGGCCTCGACG
>JBAVYG010000029.1:0-8887 GCA_049698675.1 Terriglobia bacterium | reverse complement strand
GCCCTGAACGCTCCGCCATACGGGCTCCGCAGGGCTTCGCTCCGGGCAAGGCCAACGACAAAGAGAAAACCAAAAAGGGGACATTTCTAAAGAGCTTTGACAGGACTTCGGCTCGAGCTTGACAACTTCGCCGACCGGAATGTAAAACTGCGCCACGCTATCTCCCCTTCGCCACCCGTCCCTACATATTGTCCCAAATTCGGCGTGACCTAGTCAACGATGAAGCCCGTGGGCGAGGACGGGAATGCACCTGCCAGTCTGCGATGCAAAGAACCCTCAGATCGGGGTCTTGCGTTTCGGCAGCATCTCGATTGCTTTCTCGATGCGCCGCGCGCGCGTTTCTTCCTTCTTTGCCTCCGTGATCTACCTCACATACTCTTTCTTATGGCTGTAGGAGAGCAGGTCGAAAGCGGCTTTCGCTTGTCCATTTCTCGCCAGCGCCGTCTTGAAGTCTGACGGCACGACTACCACCCGGGGTTCGGAATCCGGTTGCATGGTGACCCTAACCGTGTCGCCGGCTTCGATGCCGGCTGCGTCCCGGACCGATTTGTTGACCACCATGTAATGCTTGCCGTCGCCCATCGGAAACACGGAACTGCGGTAGGGTACCCCGTTGATGGCGCCTTTGACGGGAACGCGCGCCTTGCTCCCAAAGACCTCCTGAACACTGAAAGGAACCGTGAAACGGGCGGCTCCACCGGACCTTTCAAGCCTGATCCTGAACTCCTTTCGAGTCATTCACACCCTCCTGGTGCGCGATGGGTTGTCAGTTCTTGGTCTCATAATCGGCGAACAGATTACTTCCTAAATCATAGCGTACTGCCGTAATTTGTGAAGCAGGCTCTCGATGCGTCCGGTAGTGGGTCAATTTGATGCTGTAGCGGCGAGTTTATCTCGCCAAATGGCGGCATAAAGCCGCCTCTACATAAAATTGACCCACTCCCATGCGTCTCATTGACTTGCCCGCGCGTGCGGGCTAAGATGCGCTTTCAAGGCTGGGTTGCTTCCTATGATTGGCCGCACTTTCGGGCACTACCGCATAATTGCGAAGCTGGGCGTTGGCGGGATGGGTGTGGTGTACAAGGCCGAAGATACCCGCCTCGGCCGTTTCGTGGCGCTCAAGTTTCTGCCGCAAGAGCTTGCCAAAGATCGTCAAGCCCTGGAGCGCTTTCAGAGGGAAGCTCGGGCAGCCTCGGCTCTCGACCATGCGCACATTTGCACGATTTATGACATTGGCGAACACGAAGGCCAGCCTTTCATTGTGATGCAGTTATTAGAAGGCCAGACGCTGAAGCACCGGATTGCGGCAAAGCCCTTCAAGGTGGACGAAATCCTGGACCTCGGTATCCAGCTCGCCGACGCACTCGATGCGGCGCACGCGAAGGGCATTGTGCATCGGGATATCAAGCCGGCGAACATTTTCGTCACCGAGCGCGGGCAGGCGAAGATTCTGGACTTCGGCTTGGCCAAGCTGGCCGCGCAGCCGAAGGCGGTGGCCGAAGCTGTCGGCGCAACAGCTATGCCCACGCTGGGGACCCGCGATGAACATCTGACCAGCCCTGGGACAGCGATGGGTACGGTGGCCTACATGTCACCCGAGCAGGCGCTGGGTGAGGAGCTCGACTCGCGCACCGACCTGTTCTCCTTCGGGTTGGTCCTTTACGAGATGGCCACCGGCCGTCCTGCCTTCTCGGGGAGCACTTCGGCTGCCATTTTCGACAACATCCTCCACAAAGCGCCACCCTCCCCGCTGCGCTCGAATCCCGACCTGCCGGATGAACTGGAACGAATTATCAGCAAGGCGCTGGAAAAGGACCGGGAGATGCGCTATCAGAGCGCCGCCGAGATGCGAAGCGATCTGAAACGCCTCAAGCGGGATACGGATTCGGGCCGCTCGGCCTCGGTTGCCGCAGCGGCCATGACTCCCACCCAAGAAGTGAGCAGCCAGATTGCGGTTGCTGCCCGGGCCCCATCGGGTCCGGCTGAATCGGTTACGCCGAGCCGGGCGGGCCATGGGGAGCCGCGCTGGAGCTGGGTGATTCCCGCCGCCGCGGGGGTAGCGCTGATTGCCTTGGTCGGAGCCTGGCTGCACTTCCGGCGAACGCCGGCTCTGACCGAACGGGATTCCATTGTGGTGGCGGATTTCGTCAACACCACCGGCGAGTCTGTTTTCGACGGGACGCTGAAAGAGGCGCTCACGGTACAACTCGACCAATCCCCTTATCTGAACATCCTCCCGGAATCTCGAGTGCGTGAGGCCTTGCGCTACATGGGCCGTTCTCCCGATGAACGAGTCTCGAATGATGTGGCGCGCGAGATTTGCCTGCGCGCGGGGGTCAAGGCGATGCTGACAGGCTCCATCTCGAGCCTAGGTAGCCACTACGTGATTACTTTGGGCGCCCTCAACGCGCAGACGGGTGACGCGCTGGCCCGCGAGCAGAGCGAGGCGGAAAGCAAAGAGCAGGTGCTGAAGGCGCTGGACAGGGCCGCCTCCAGCCTGCGACGGACACTCGGTGAGTCTCTTCCCTCAGTTCAGAAGTTTGCAGCTCCTCTCGAGGAAGCCACCACCTCGTCGCTTGAGGCGCTGAAAGCTTTCAGCCTGGGGCAAGCCGAACACCAGAAGCTGGCCGACGACAAAGCCGTGCCGCATCTGAAAAGCGCCGTCGAACTGGACCCCAATTTCGCCATGGCCTATGCCACTCTGGGCGTAGCCCACAGCAACCTAGGGGAAAGGGAGCAGGCTTCGGATTACCTGAAGAAGGCATTCGAGTTGAAAGAGCGGGCGAGCGAACGGGAGAAGCTATACATCTCTGCGCATTACTATGAGTTTGTGACCGGGCAGTTTGAGAAGACCATTGAAGTCTACCAGTCGTGGAATGAAATCTACCCTCGCGACACCACACCCCTCGATAACCTGGCGCTGGCCTACAGCGAGATTGGGCAGCATGAAAAGTCCTTGGCCAACGCCAGCGAAGCGATGCGCCTTGACGCCAAAGATCGTTTCGCCTACCAGAATGTTGTAATCGCTTACGAAGCCCTCAATCGCCACGAGGAAGCGAAAGCCATCGCGGAGCAGGCCATCGCACAGAATGTTGACTCTTTCGGTGTCCACATGGTGCTCTATGGTATTGCCTTCATGCGGGGCGACGCCGCCGGCATGCAGCGCGAGATAGCGTGGGCGGCCGGAAAGCCGGACGAGCCTTACATGATCTTTGTCGAGGGCATGGCGGAGTACGCGTTGGGGAGAGCGCATAGGGCTCGCGAGACCGCTACGCGCGCGACCAATTTAGCCCAGCGCCAGGGCCTCAAAGAAGCGGCGGCGATGGTGCGAGGGATGGGAGCTCTTTGGGAGGCGGAGCTTGGCAATATCCAAGAGGCTCGCCAGGAGGCTTCAGAAGCTCTCAGCATCTCACCGAGCAGGCTTGCAAGGGTGGCATCCGCAATCGTGCTGGCGCGAAGTGGCGACACGAATCGGTCTGAGAAAATCCTCCAGGAGTTGGCCAAAGAATCTCCCTTCGACACTCTCCTCAACAATGTCTTCCTCCCCGCCGCGCGGGCGATCATGGAGATGCAGCGCAACAACCCCACGCGAGCGATTACGCTGCTGGCGGCTGCTAGCCCCTATGAACTCGGCGTGGGGCCCGACGCTGCGGGTTACTGGCCCATCTGGATTCGTGGCGAAGCCTACTTGCAGGCGGGTGACAGAGCGAAGGCTGCCGCCGAATACCAAAAGATCCTGGACCATCGCGGCATAGACCCCACGAGTCCCCTCTATACACTCGCGCGGCTGGGTTTGGGACGCGCTTACGCGCTTCAGGGCGAAACGACAAAGGCCCGCACCGCCTACCAGGATTTTCTCGCCTTCTGGAAAGACGCCGACCCCGACATTCCCATCCTGAAACAAGCTAAGGAAGAGTACGAAAAACTCAGGTGACTGCGCACAATCTTCTGAGGACTCCGGCAGCTTTTCCTATGGCTGAGCCGAGGGCTGTAAGGGCAGGGGAGCTTGGGCGGTCGGTTGTGGGGCTGCCCCTTTAGATGGCTGGGTCTTCACCATTTGCTTGTAAACGGCCTCCAGGTCCTCCGAAATCAGCTCCGGTGCATGCCATTTATACTTCTCCAACAGGGGACCTATTTCACGCTTCACTTCGCTTATGGATTTTCCTTCCTGGAAACGCGTCTCAACTTCTTTTCCGAACCACTCCAGAAACTGCCGGAACTCTGCAAGCTCCTTCTTCCCGCCAGGCGCGCCATGACCGGGGACGTAAACTTCCACGTCCCACCCCTCGACCTGTCGCAGGACGTCGATCCACTCAGGGAGCGTCCTTGAATCGATGCGGGGGAAGTAGTCGTTCTGAAATAGCTCACCGAGGAACAAGACCTTTGCCGCCGGCAGATAAACCACCGCGTCATCTCCAGACCCATTCTTGAGCAGGCATAGCAGCTTAAACTCCTGCCCGCCCAGCCGCAGCGACATTTCACCGCCGAAAGTTTCGGTGGGAACTGTGATGTGGAAGCCGCGCATGCGGATTTGCAGTTTCCCTTTGTCATCTTCTTCGGCCAGACGCCGTGCCAGTAGTTGCCGGTAGTTGAGGATCTCTTCCCGCGTTTTCGCCGATGAAATCAGGGTGGCTTGCTGCTCCGTGAAGACTTCGTTGCCCAGGATCTGCTCGCCGCTGGAATTGGTGTCGATAACGTACCTCACAGGCAACTCGGAGTGATGCCGGATCTCATAAAGCAATTCGCGGCCGTGAAAAGGGCTATTGGTTGTATTCACCACGATCACGCCCTCCGGGGTGACGATGAATCCCGCCGTCCCCGCGCGGTCGAACTGAGGGTCTCCGTCCAGGTCTAGAACATCATCCGCAACCCATACGAAGACATTCGGCTTCACTTCCTGGACCTTATAGAGCCAACCGGCAGCCGGACAGTAAGCCGAAAGCAGCAGGCAGAAGGCAGTAAGCAGAAGGCAAGGGCAGAGAAGCTTCGGGAGACGGGTGATGGGCCAAAGCCTCCTCACGGCAGATCTCCTGTGCCTTCGAGTCGCCACCGCGCACGAAAATAATCCCCCTCCTTGGTTAAGGAGGGGAGCAGGGGTGGTTGGTCCGCCGGCTGACGGACTCTCGTACCCACCACCCCCTAACCCCCTCCTCAGCCGAGGAGGGGGACCTATTTTCAGGGCAGCGTATGAACTGCCAACTCTCGACTCTTCGACTCTTAATTTTCGACTCTTCTCAAATGTCCACATACACCTGTGCACGCCAGCCCTGCGCTGTTTCCCTCAAATCAAGCTGATGGTAAGTTATGGCTTTCACCAGCAATTTGGCTTGATGCCGCGTCCGGTCGAACTTCTCACCTTGCGCCATGGCCCCCAGTGAGTGATCCGTGAGGTCCTCAACCTCGAAGTCGCGAAACAGCCAGCCCTCCGCGTCGAAGAGATACAAGATTTCACTCAACCAGTTTACCAGCAGGTTGGGCATATCGGAAGCTTCTGCGTGCAGCGCCAATTTTTCCTGGGGCACAATCGAATCGAGATCCACCATCAAGTGCATCAGGGCGCGGGCCGCATTCGCAAACACTTCCTTGCGCGTGGCCCCAAACGCCTCGAAGCCGATGTCGGCCGTGTGCTCGAGCACGCGAAAGGGCTGCATCTTTTGTCTTTCACCGTTCAGCCGTCAAACTTCCACCCATCATTCTGAGCGGCTCTTTTCCAGATCAAAGCTGAAACCAGTCAGGAAATAGGTTCTCATCATACTCAACCTTTGCCCTCTTGGGTAGCCCGTCAAAAACATGGTGCTGTCCTAATTTCGGGTGTAGCGCCGGCTTCCAGCCGGCAAAGAGCCGCCAAGATGGCGGCGCTACGTTCAAATTAGGACAGCACCACAAACCTGCTAGACTTCTTCCGAACCCTTCAGTAGGATGGGCGAGAAAATGACGGGGCCCTATGTCTTCTCATAGCTCGAATCTTGAGGTTGCGATTGTGGTGGGGTTCGGCGCCGGTCTCTTCTGGTTCTTCAAGGGGTTCCGCGTCTATCGGGAGTTCCGCGTGGTGGAGGATACTCCCGAAATGCCGATTCGTAGCATCCCCATGGGACTTGTCCACGTGCACGGGAAGGCCGCGGGTGAGCAACGCGTGACCAGCCCCATCACTGGCACGCCATGCTTTTTCTATAAGGTTGATATTGAGAGGTGGGTGCGAGATAAGAATGGCGGGCACTGGTCCCATGCGGCGACTGACGCCGAAGGCGTCGGGTTCTACCTCGAGGACGCAACGGGTAAGGTTCTGGTCGATGCTCATGGGGCCGAATGCGATTTGATTCAGACCACGAAGCGCGAAACAGGACGGGGCGTTGGGGCTTCGTTGGGACGCCTATTCGGCGGAACTCGAGACTCGAGCCTGACAACCGACTCCGGGGTTTCTGACTCTGACCTACTCAATTACGCAGAGTCGGTGGTTTCGACGGCTCACACCACTTTCTCTTTTGATGGAGGGAGTCTTCTCTCAGGCCTGGGACGAGGGTCCATAAGTCTAGGGATGGGTTCAGAACACCGTTATCGCTTGAGCGAGTATTGCATCGTTCCTGAACATTGGTACGACGTCACCGGGACTTGCGTTGAGAACCCCAATCCCCAGGACGAACACGACGGGAACATGATCGTGAAGGGGCAAAATGAGCCCACGTTCTTGATCTCTTGGCGAAGTGAAAAGGAAATCGAGAGCGCGTTGCGAAAGCGTGCAGCCCTTCATATTTTCGGCGGGGGAGCGCTCTCGGTCACGTGTTTGGCCATTCTGCTATTCAGGCTCGGGTGGCTCTAGAGCAGTGGCAAGTGACGAGTGACAAGTGACGAGAGAACTAAGACATACCACGGCTGCACCTGGTTCATGACGCCCGAATGTTGCTGCCTTTAGAAATCAATATTTCCACCGCGTTTTTGCTTTTCAGTCGTCACTGGTCACTTGTCACTTCGTTGGGGGCCGCGCCTGGTTTGACGTCAAGCTGAAAGAGAAACTCGCAAATAACTTGAGAGGAGCGGCAGGATGGGAGTTGCGATCCTGATTGGATTGGTTGTGGTCCTGGTGGTGGTGGGCGTCTTTGTTTATTTCATCACCATTTACAACAGCTTGGTGCGCCTGCGGAATGACATTGACAAGGCGTGGGCCAACATTGACGTCCTGCTCAAGCAACGTCACGACGAACTGCCCAAGCTGATCGAGACCTGCAAAGGCTACATGCAGTACGAGCAGAAAACTCTGCAGCTCATTACCGAAGCCCGTACCGCCTTCATGAGAGCGAACACTGTGGCGGAGAAGGCCCAGGCTGATAACTTCATAACTGGCGCATTGAAATCGCTATTTGCGGTCGCAGAGAACTATCCCGAGCTGAAGGCCAACAATGATTTCATGCAGCTCCAGAACCGGATATCCGAACTGGAAGAAAAGATTGCCGACCGCCGCGAGTTCTTTAATGACGACGTGAACACTTACAACATCCGAATCCAGCAACTGCCGGATGTCTTTATGGCGGGCATGATGGGCTTGCAACGCAAAGACCTTTTCAAGGTGACAGAGGAAGACCGCCGCGACGTGGAAGTGAAACTCAGTTAGTAGGTGGTATGTGGTAGATGGGGAAAAACAAAGGGGAGATCCTCCTGCGTGTTGTCCACTGACTGCTCAGCGTGAAGGGTGTGAAAGGAGTCCGATATGGTACTTGCATTGTTTCTGGGTGGATTGATTGTTGGGCTCGCGGTGCTGGCGGTGCTGGCAATCATCGTCATCGCCGTCATCATGTATTTTGTGGGCCTTTACAACAGCCTCGTGAGGTCCAAAAACAATATCGACCGGTCATTCTCCAATATCGATGTCTTGCTCAAGCAGCGCCACGACGAGCTTCCCAAATTGATCGAGACCTGCAAGGGTTACATGCAGTACGAGCAGAAAACCTTGCAAGCCGTCACCGAGGCCCGCACAGCTTTTATGCGCGCCACCACTCCGGCGGAAAAGGCTCAGGCGGATAATATGGTGAGCGGGGCGCTCAAGACTCTGTTTGCGGTGGCTGAGAAATACCCCGACTTGAAAGCCAACACCAGCTTCATGCAGCTCCAGGGCCGCATCACGGAACTGGAAACCAAGATTGCGGCGCAACGCAGCGCTTACAACGAGGATGTGAACGCTTTCAACATCCGCATCGCCCAGATCCCCGCAAATTTCGTCGCTGGGTTTATGGGCCTCCAGCCCCATGCTCTCTTCCAAGTGGCCGCAGCGGACCGCGAGGACGTCAAGGTCAGCTTCGCTTAGTCATCTCGGTTAGGTTCGATGTCAGCGACGTGATTCGAGGTGGCCACGCCGCGACCTCCTCCTTCGGCTTCGTTTCCGTGGGTTTGCACCCCGCGAGGCGGGACTACTCACCGTTCGCCGCTTCGCGGTGGCGCCGGATACGACGGCTCGCCGGGATCGGAATGATGCAACACGTCCTTGCCGGTCCTCCTGTCGATCATTTGGATGACCCGGCCGCTCAACTCCATCAATACTTAATCCACTGCTTGTAATACAAGTATTGCTGGAGCCAGGGCCGCGACCAGGGATTACGGGCGCAGTAGAAGGCCGAAATTGCCGAGACGAGCAAAAAGGCCAGGGCCATGCCGCGGAACCAGCGGTGAGCGGTTTTGCCCCGCAGCCCCTCCGGAAGCAGCAGCAGCCATAAGGGGATCAGCCAGAAAAACCAGCGCAGACCGCAGCACATCCCCCCGTAGTTCCGATTGCCGGCGAAGAAAGTATAGAAGACGAGCAACAACAAGGTGAGGAAGGCAGCAAGCGCCGCGAAGGCGCGTAGCGGGCTTCCTCGGGACCGGAGGGAACTCCAGACCCCGATCAGGGTGAAGATGAAGA
>JBAVYG010000028.1:0-8456 GCA_049698675.1 Terriglobia bacterium | reverse complement strand
GCTTGTTCCCACAAGCTGCGCGGGCCGCGAGACGGGGGGGAATAATTAGAAGTGTCGGTAACGGCGGGGTTAAAACCCCGCCCTTCCCTATTCGTGGTGAGAAATTCCGATTAGCGGTCCGTCCTTCCCTCCAAGCGGTCATACACGGTTCGGGCGCAGGTTGAGCCCAAGGACTCGTTGTAAAGGGACGGCAAGCGAAGGATCTCGCGAACTTCTTCATCAAAGCGGTGGAGTGTCTCGAGTTCGGTTTTTCGAATGGGGAACCTTGTGCCCCGGTGGCGCCAGAACTTCTGGTATCCGCGGTCCTCAAGTTCACAGTTCAAACCACGGATGATGAAGTAAGGCGGGCCAAGAGGAAGCCAGGCGTGCTCTGCCTTCAGTTCCAGGTATTGCAGGCAGTTGTATTTCTTTACGCCGATTGAGCCAGGGGATACGCCAGCCTCCACAATCTCAAAACCGGCGGCGGTAAATTGTTTCCGAATGTCGGTCGTCATTAGCTGCTCTCGTCCCATCCCATTCGACTCCAGAGAGCTCACAAGCTTGCAATCCAGACCCTAGAATGTGAATCTAATCTATTGATGGCCAGTAGCGCAAGGGCTGGGTTATAGCATGTAGGGCCGGGGCTTGCCCCGGCCAGGCCGCCCCAAGGAGCGGCCCTACAGTCAAATTGGGACAGAACCAAGGGCTGAAGCTTCGAAAAAGCAAAGAATAGTCGAGGGTCCGCGAGTACCGGGATTGCCCCTGCGATGATTGGTGCGGCCCGGGCAGGGCTCAGTATAATAATTACGCAAGATTTGTAACGGGCGGACCCCCAAGAGATTTTTGATTTACCCCAGGCGGGCCATGACTCTGAAACTAGGGGATGTGCATCGGGAAGCCATCCGGCGACACAGCGCAGGGGAATACCCCAGCGAATGCTGCGGCATTTTTCTAGGTAAGGCCAACGGTGAAGTGAAGCAGGTCACCGAGGTTGTGGCGCTCAAAAACCTGCGCCACGATCCGAGCCGTGCGCAGGAGCTATTGCCGGTGGATGATCCGGGCCGGGAAACGGAGCGCAACCGTTTCCTGATCGATCCGCTCGACCAGTTGCGGGTGGAGAAGGAGGCGCGGGCGAGGGGTTTAGAGGTTCTGGGTTACTACCATTCTCACCCGGATCATCCGGCGCGGCCTTCGATTTACGACCGCGAACATGCCTGGCCGTGGTATTCTTATGTTATAATTTCGGTTGAACGGGGCGTGCCGAAGGATTTGACGAGCTGGGTTTTGGCAGAGGATGGCGGGGCTTTTCGCGCGGAGCAGGTTGAGATATTGAATTAACCGATTGAGGGCACTGCTTCCTCAAGAAAACCTGGAATCCTTCGGGCTCAGGATGCATCGAATTAATTAAGGCGGGAAGGCTGCTGGCCGCGAGGCCGTTCGAGGCCGCATCCCGGGGAGTAAGAATGCCAGTCAAGGTCATCATCCCGACTCCGCTCCGCCAATACGCGGAAGAGGACGAGTCGTTGGACGTGGGGGCGAAAACCGTGGCGGAGGCGCTACGCGGCATCACGACGCAATACGGCGGCTTGCGCAAACACCTCTACAACGATGAAGGTAAACTGCGCAGCTTCGTCAACATTTACCTCGGCGACGAAGACATCCGATTCCTGCAAAGAGAACAAACTTCCCTGAATGAAAACGATGTGCTCAGCATCGTTCCTTCCATTGCCGGCGGTACGGCCCTCCGTTGTATCTGTAGCTAGCCTGGGCTCCCATCCCGATACATCGGGATGGTGAATCCCGGGCGCACTCCTTACCCGCGACCCCAATCAATACCGAATAGCGTGTTGTCGTAGGCCGGCCTTGAAGCCGGGTTTCAGAGCACACAATTCACTATCGAGAGGATACTCAATGTCGAACATTTACCAGGATAACTCTTTCAGTATCGGAAGGACCCCGCTCATACGGCTTAACCGGGTGACCGACGGAGCCAAAGCAACCGTTTTGGCCAAGATCGAGGGCCGCGGCCCGGGCTATTCCGTGAAGGACCGGATCGGGGCGGCGATGATTTGGGACGCCGAGAAGAGAGGTGTTTTGACAGCAGGGAAGGAGATCATTGAGCCCACCAGCGGCAATACGGGAATCGCTCTGGCATTTGTTGCCGCCGCGCGAGGCTACAAGTTGACGCTCACCATGCCCGAGACCATGTCGCTCGAGCGTCGTCGAGTGATGGCAGCTCTGGGCGCCAAGTTGATCCTCACCCCGGGGCCGGAGGGCATGCCTGGCGCGATCAGGAGGGCGCAGGAGATTTATCAATCCGATGCCAACCATTATTTCCTGCCTCAGCAGTTTGAGAATCCTGCCAATCCCGATATCCACGAAAAGACCACCGGGCCCGAAATTTGGGACGACACCGATGGGGCAATTGACGTGTTAGTGTCCGGCGTGGGGACGGGCGGGACCATCACCGGCGTTTCCCGCTTTATCAAGAAAACCAAGGGCAAACATATCCTGTCGGTGGCGATCGAGCCGACGGCGAGCCCCGTCTTGACTCAATTCACTTCTGGTCAGCCCTTGAAGCCCGGTCCGCACAAGATCCAGGGGATCGGAGCGGGGTTTGTCCCCAAGGTTCTCGATCTCTCGCTTGTTGATCGGATTGAGCAGGTCTCGAACGAAGAGGCGATTGAATTTGGCCGGCGGCTGGCGAGGGAGGAAGGTATCCTGAGTGGCATTTCCTGCGGCGCCGCGGCGGCCGTGGCCGTGCGACTGGCGAAGCAGCCCGAGTTTGCCGGGAAGATCATCGTTACGCTCTTGCCGGATTCCGGTGAGCGATACTTATCCACCGTGCTCTTTGAGGGAATCGGCTAGTGTGCGGGGGCGAGGAGTCGAGAGTCGAGAAGTCGAGGAGTCAAGGAGTCGAGAACTCGATAAGTTGAGGAGTCAAGAACTCAAGAAGTTGAGTCGAAGGCCGAGGGTGGGAATCTCTTGACTCCTCGGCTCTTAGGTCGGACCTCGAAGGTGGAAACTTCTCGACTCCTTGACTCTCGACTCCTAGACTCTTAGGCTGCACCTCGAGGGCACGAACTTCTCGACTCCTCGACTCTCGACTCCTCGACTCATTAAAGGTTAACAAACCATGGATGATAAACGTTTAGAGAACCTAGCAAGCGAATTCAGGGTGGCGCTGGATGCGCAACTTTCCGGCGATTACAGTTGCGAGTTTCGGCTCCCCAGCCGAGAAGCCGCGGCGCAAATCTGCCGCCGCTACCTCGAGCTGCTCTTCCCTGTTTTTTATCAGGGCCAGGGCGCGACACCCGACCGCGCGGCGATAGGAGCCAGGCATTACCTGGCCGAGATGGAAACGCTATTGCGTGAGCAATTGTGCTCTGCCATGCGCTTCGATCGGCGTTGCCACGGGGATCAGTCTCCAGCCGACATTGAGGACCGTGCCCAGGAGCTGACCGAACATCTGTTCGGCCAGTTGCCGGAGCTGGCGAGGTTATTGGCGTCGGATATCGAAGCGGCTTTCCGGAATGATCCCGCCGCCGCCAGCCACGAGGAGATTCTACTCAGCTACCCTTGCATGGAGGCTATTACCGTGCAGCGCCTGGCGCACCGGCTCTACCTGATGGGAGTGCCTTTCCTTCCCCGTATGATGACCGAGGTGGCGCACAGCCACACCGGCATCGATATCAATCCCGGCGCTTCGATTGGCGAGTCGTTCTTCATCGATCATGGGACGGGCGTGGTGATCGGCGAAACCGCCGCCATCGGCAGAAGGGTGACTCTTTACCACGGTGTTACGCTGGGCGCATTCAATCCGCTTCGAAAGGATGAACAAGGTCAACTTCGTCGAGGGCAGGAGAATAAGCGGCACCCCGACCTCGAGGATCATGTCACCGTTTACCCCAATGCCACCATTCTGGGGGGCGATACACGCGTTGGCCATCACAGCATCATCGGGGGTAACGTGTGGCTCACGCACTCCGTGCAACCCCACAGCAAGGTGATGCTCAAAGACCCTGAACTGGTTATCCTGAACGGCGAGCCAAAAGACTAAGGTCGTAACCTTGAGCCGCGCTCACGCTTGTGATGCTATTCTGTTAGTGGAGGTTTAAATGGCATTAAAGATTGGAGACGAGGCACCCGATTTCAGGCTCAGCTCGACGACGGGCGCCGCCCAGGGCGAGTTTCAGCTTTCCGCCTTTCGTGGCAAGAAGGTGGTGGTCTGCTTTTACGCCCTTGACTTCACCCCGGTTTGAGAGAACGAACTGTCGGCAATCCAAGCGGCCCTCGCCAGGTTTGCCGGCCTGAACGCCCAGGTCATGGGCGTCTGCACCGACACGGTTTTCTGCCATATCGCCTTCCAAAAATCTCTTGGGGGTCTTCAGTTCCCCCTCGCCACGGACCGCTGGCCTTACGCCAAAACAGCGGCGGATTATGGCATCTTTCCTCCCACAAGGCACCAGATACCCTTCGTCAACGATCGCGCGGTCTTCATCGTGGACGAGCGTGGCAAGATCGCTTGGATGAAAATCTACGAGCTCAGACAGCAACCCGAAATCGCCGAGATCCTGGACGCGCTGAAGAAGCTCACCTGAGGCTTCTGACATGGACTTAGCGGAACTCGTCAGGAAATATACTGAGATCTCCGGAGGCTTTGGAAGGGCCGTGCACCTCTCGCAATTCGGCCTTTCCAAAGCGCAGACGGAGAAGCTGATCTCCGCCTTCGATGACGACTATCAAATCAGTCGGTATATGGTGCTATCCCGCGAACGAGATGAAGAATTGGTTTCCTATGCGCCCGGGGCTCGCGTTTACTCCATTAACGGATTCGAAGTAAGTCACGTTTCCTTGAGTCCGGAGATACGGAAGGTTCTGTGAACGAGGGCGGGATTGTGCGCTTGCGGCCAAAGACCGCACGAAGATTTGCGATGCTCTCCGCCGCATTGCGCGGCGCGCCGGGGTGGTTACTTCCTGCTGTCGGATATTCGATCCTCGACGTAGACCAAATGGAAAACGGCAAGGCCTCCTTTCGCCTCAATTCCGACCACGTGTTGCTCCTCCTTTGTGCCAGCCTTCAGGACGAACTCTCCGCTCTCCGGCCGCTCTTCCTCGCAGCCCAGTTCATTTGAGGAGTTGCCCTTCTCCTTTTGGGCTGTTGGCTTGGAAGAGTTAGCACAATCCAAGACTCTGCCGTACTTCGCAAGCGCTTTGCGGTAGAACGCCGCGACTTTTTCGGGTGCGTCGTTCGACTCCAGCGTCAGCACGGCGAGCTTGAAACCAGAGGAGCCGCCCCACAAGCCAAGTTGAACTGCGGAACTGTTGTCGGGATCATCCTTGTGTGGCCGCGCTCCCGGATATAAAGGCAAGCCGACTTCCTTTGCACTCGCCTCATTGCTGGCAATAAATGCCACGCTGCTTCGGTGCTTTTCAGATTCGGCCGTGCCCGAGACTTTCTTGTCTTGTGCGGCCAAGGGCAAAGCCGCCACAAACAGCAACCCCAGCACCACGACTCGACCCGCCTCGCGCGACTTGAAACGAGCATCTTGGCCATACTCATGACGTGACCGCTGTCTATTCATCCTGACCTCCCCGCTGCCTCTATGTACGCGGCGCAAAGAAGCGAAGTTCCATGCTGTCGTGTAGCCGTCCAGTGGGTATTGCAGACACCCGGCGATCATGGTAAGGTTAGGGACATTAGGTCCAGGCGGGCGGGGGTTGGTCGGAGGGCCTAAGGGCTTCGATCGAAGGCGAATCAGCTTATTTGAGAGGTGCATCCATGAGGCGTAGGGATTTCTTGGCCAAGTCGGCGATGGGCGTAGCTGCGGCGTGGCTGGGGTCAAGAAGATGGGCCGCCGCAATGCCGCCCGTAACAGGGGAGTTCAGCGCTGCGGATATCGTCGCCCTGGGCCAAACCGGCATCAAGACCTCGCGGTTGGCCTGCGGCACGGGGACGATTGGCGGGGATCATCATTCCAATCAAACGGCTTTGGGCATTCAGGGCCTCGCCGACCTGCTTCTGCAAGGATACGACCAGGGCTTGCGTTTCTTTGACACGGCTGATTCCTACGGATCACACCCCCACGTGGCGGCGGCCCTGAAGAAACTGCCGAGAGAAAGAATCACCGTCATGTCCAAGTCATGGTCACGCGATGCGGCAGGAATGCGCACCGACATTGACCGCTTCCGTAAAGAACTGGGGACGGACTACATCGACATTCTCATGATGCATTGCCTGACTGACGACGACTGGACCGAAAAATGCCGGCCGGCCATGGACGTGATCTCGGAGGCGCAAGAAAAGGGAATCGTCCGGGCTCATGGTTGCTCCTGCCACACCATCGGCGCACTCCGCACCGCGGCGAAATCTCCCTGGGTCCAAGTCGTGCTTTCGCGGGTGAACCCCATCGGGTCGCATATGGACGCAGACCCCGCCACGGTCGTCGCAACCCTTCGAGCGGGGCGCGAGGCGGGCAAGGCCATCATCGGCATGAAGATCCTCGGTCAGGGTGACATGAGTTCTAGTGCGGATGAGGCGCTGAAATACGCGCTGTCGCTCGACCTGCTGGATGCTTTTACGATCGGCGCCGAAAATCGCAACGAGCAACTCGACTTGATTAAGCGTATTGCGGCTGCCCATGCTTAGCCTGCTCTTCTCTGCGAACTCGGTGGCCTCTGTGGTGGGCCCCCCCTGCCTCGTGGGCCGCGAAGAAAAGATCCACCACGGAGCACGCAGAGGCCACAGAGAAAAATACTTCTGCTCTTCTCTACGATGAACCAACTTCTAGAAGCTCGCGGCGCCCGCTTCGCTGCCGCGGTGGTTTCCGGCGTACTGTTTTACTTCACGCTCGGACTCACGCCTTCGTGGCTGGCTGCCTGGCTGGCGCCCATTCCGCTACTGCTTGCGGCCTTTCATGCCAGCCGGCGGGAGGCACGTCTGCTCGCTTGGCTGGCGGCGGCCATCGGCCTCAGCTCGAATTTCACCTACTACCTGAAGACCACGGGAACGCTGGCGACGGTGGTGCTGCTGCTCCTTCAGGTTCTTCTCTGGGGCTTTTTCGTGACCCGGACGCGCGCCGCGGTGGTGGCCTCGCGAAACTGGCTGGTTGTTTTCGTGTATCCCGTGCTGCTGGCCGCAATCGACACGCTGGTCTCCTTCTTCTCGCCGCATGGCACCTGGGGCAGCTTCGCCTACACGCAGATGGACGCACTACCCGTCATCCAGATTGCTTCCGTGCTCGGCGCGCCCGCCGTCGTCTTCCTCGTCGGATTGTTTGCCTCCACCGTTGCCGGCGCGCTTTATCGCGGACTGCGGATCGAGCGCCCCTTGCTTGCCTACGGAGTTCCCCTGGTGTTAATCGCCGCTGGGCTGGGCTACGGAGCGGTTCGCCTTCGTCAGGCCAAAGCGGCGCCCACGGTCAGAGTCGGAATCGTGGCGATTGACGACTTCATCGGCGGGAACACGCCGCCCGAACGCGCCGAGGCCATGTGGCGCGGATATGAGGACACAGTGGCCAGACTCGCCAGGGAGGGCGCCCGCATCGTCGTGCTGCCGGAGAAGATTACCGCCCTCGCGCCCGAGGAGGCCGCGAAGCGTCAACACGAACTGGCGTCGCTGGCGCAGCGGACTGGGGTGTATTTGCTGGCGGGCGTGCAATTGAACCGCGCCGAGCGCAAGGACAACGCGTCGTGGCTGTTCAGTCCCACGGGAGAACTGCTGGCCGAGTACCACAAGCAGCATCTTGTCCCTCACCTGGAGAGCGATCTTGCGCCGGGGAAAGAAGAGATTGTGCGCACCATCCGCGGCGCGCCTTTTGGGCTGGCGATCTGCCGCGACCTGATCTTCACCGACTTCGGGCGGCGTTACGGGCGGCTGGGCGTCTCCGCCATGCTCGTGCCGGCATGGGACTTCTACCCTGACGCCTGGATGGCCTCCGGTGTGGCCGCTCTGCGCGGAGTTGAAAGCGGGTACTCGGTCGTCCGGGCGGGCCGCGAGAGCTATCTGAACGTTAGCGACCGCTACGGCCACACTATTGCGCGCCAGCGAAGCGATTATCTGCCGGGCAGCAGCGTGCTTGCCGACCTGCCTCTCGGTCCGGCCACTCCGACCCTCTACGCGCGCTACGGCAACGCCTTCGGCTGGCTCGCGGTGGCGGCATCAGCAATTATGCTCGTTCTTGCGGGGCGGGCCGGAATTCAGCCCAAGCCCGCGACGGCAAACGCCTGACCCGAATTTCTCACAACGGACGGAAGGGCGGTCTAGCAGTGGGTGGCGCAGACCTGTTCTGGAGGTCTGCGGTTCGTCCCCAATTGACAACAAAAAGCCGCGGACCTAAACAACAGGTCCGCGCTTGTATCTTACCTTGGCCGTTGATTTCGGGTGTAAAACAGTCCCTGGAGTTAGCGGTGTCCGGCGGCGGAGGCCGATCTGCGCTGAGGCCGGGAGGGAACTCCCGAGCCTGTCGGGTAGATAG
>JBAVYG010000027.1:0-5347 GCA_049698675.1 Terriglobia bacterium | reverse complement strand
GCCTCAGAGCCCGACGACGAGCGACCAACCGGTGGAGACCCTGACTCTGATCCCCTATGGTGCCGCCAAACTTCGGATCACGGATTTCCCGCAGATCGCACCCTAGCCTTAATATTGTTCACCTTACGATTTTGATATATCCTGAGACTTCGATGCGAACATTCAAACAGGCCGCGCACGGGCGCAGCGTAGATAGGAATCTGCTTTTGGTTGGGGCTATGCCACGCCAGGTCTTGGCGCCTCTGCGCCGAAAGTAGCTCATGGTTTTGCAGCTTCCATAGCATCTCGAAACCCGCTTCTGCGAAACGTGCCGATTCACGGGCGAGACCCCGACCGGTCGGGGCTGGCCCCCGTGCTTCTCGTGCGGCTGGAAAAGAACCCTTCACAAACTGCCATCAATATGGTAGGCTAGTCAATGATGCTGCGCGGTTCTGCCACTCGCGCGAGAGCTCACGAATAACTCTCCGAGGCTTCCTCCCAAGACGACAACATGTCGCTGCCCGCCTTGTCCTGGACCCACACCTTGACACCCAGCATGGTGAACGAGGTGCGGATTGGGGTGAGCCGCCTTCACACTACCCGCACGGGGCCCGTCGCCAGCCAAATGGGGATTCCTGGTCAGTATGGCATTGCGGATATTCCCCAGTTCCCTGAGAACGGCGGCCTCCCCGCCTTCTCTTTCAACGGCCTAAGCACGATTGGGAGCAACAACTTCCTGCCTTCGGATGAGGTGAGCCAGACCACTCAGGTAACGGACAACTTCACTAAGATTTACGGCAAGCACACCTTCAAGATGGGCATAGAATACCAGCGCGTCAGGTACTCCACCCTTCAGCCACCCTTCTCGCACGGCCAGTGGAATTACGATGGGGATTACACCAGGGTTCCACAGGGGCAAAGCTACAGCACCGGTATAGGACAGATGCTCTTGACGCCCGGCGCGACTACCCTGCCGTCGAGCGTGGCTTACGCACTTCCCTATGACGGCGGAGCGGACGGCGCCGATATCTCCAATATCGCCAGGACCGATGACGGAAAGAACTATTGGGGATCTTTCTTCGAAGACGACTGGAAGGTGAGTAGCAAGCTTACCTTAAACCTGGGACTGCGCTGGGACTACTTCGGCCAGACGTTTGAGCGCTTCGGCGCCCAGGCCAACTTCATTCCAGGTTATAATGGCTCCCCTGCCGAGTTTCTGATTCCCGTTCAGCGGGAGAGCGACGTCCTGTCTTCGAGCTTTCTACAACTGACGGCCAAGGACGGCATTAACGTCGTATATTCTCGCAAACGCGGCTTGGGGAACTCGCAAAGAGACAATTTTGGGCCGCGTATTGGATTCGCCTACCAATGGTCACCGAAGTTGGTTATGCGCGGGGGATACGGCATGTTCTACGACGGGTTTGAAAACCGCGGCTATTCCCCCAACATCGGTGAGAACTATCCTTTCCAGTTCGGCTTTACCCCCGGCGCCGCCAACGACGAAACGCCGATTAACTCCACCACGAATTCGAGCTACGCCGGCACCGCCTGCCAAAATTACTTTGCCTTTGAAGCTGGTTTTGGTTGTACACCTCTCACCTCGAGCTTGGTTGGCGCGTCGGGTATGACCATGCGTGGTATCCAGTACAACTACCTTACACCCTACACGCAGGGCTGGAACTTGACCTTCCAGTACGAATTGGCGCGCGACACCACGATAACGATGGCGTACGTGGGGAACAACACTCACCACATCGAGGTGTTTCCTGGCTCGGATAACGTGAACACAATCCTGCCGGCAAGCGCTGACAAGTACAATTACATTGCCTACCCAGACTTCGCGATAGGATCCAGCTACGCTGCCACGGAAGGATCCAGTTACTACAACGGTCTCCAAACCTCGTTCGAAAAGCGCTATTCGAGCGGTTTGACCTTTCTGGCGACGTATACGTATGCAAGGGCCCGGAGTGATGCCGGAGACCTCCTCAATGGGGGGGTCGGGGAATCATATCGAGCCCCCACCATGAACGGATTCGGCATTCAGGGTGATTACCGGGACGCCAACTTCGATATTCGAAACACCTTTCACTTCAGCGGCATATACGAGCTTCCCTTCGGTCCGGGGAAACATTTCGCTACGGACGCCAGGGGAGCGGAGAAGCAGATCATCGGCGGCTGGTCCCTGAATTGGAATGCTACCGTGGAGGGCGGTCAACCTATAACGATTGGTTGCCCGAGCGGAACCACTAACGGTTTAGGGTGCACCGCGTTTATCATTCCGGGGGTCAACAGGCACGGAAGCATGACCAACCCCTTTACTTCAAGAAACGGATCTAGCGCATTCCTGAACGAGGCCGCCTTCGTCCAGCCTTGCCAGCCTGGGACGAGTACCCCTTCGGGTTGCATCCCGGTCCCAACCGGTAGTATGGCCTTGTTGGGCGGGGGGGACACCCAGGTTTCCGGCCCAGGCATAACTCGCATCGACTTCTCCCTGTTCAAGGAATTCCCGTTGAGCGAGAGATTCCGCCTCCAATTCCGGAGTGAATTCTTCAATATACTCAACCACCCCACGTTCATGCCTCCGGGGTTAAGCGGAAATGGCGTAACCGCAGTCCCAGGCTCGACTACCTACAATAACGTGAACTTTGGCGACATTGGGGCAACACGCTTCCCAGGTCAGGATTCACGTCAGATCCAATTTGCTTTGAGGCTCTTGTTCTAGACCGACCAAAGCACAACCAACAAAGGCGCCCCGATCCATTGGGGCGCCTTTCTCTTTAGCCCTGGAGCGCCGGCTTCCAGCCCGCATCAAGGAGGAGAGCGGCCAAGATGGCCGCGCTCCCAAACATGAAGCCGCCCAAAGGGTGGCATTCCCGGGGCTATCTTCCCCACTTTGACGGGGGAAGCATCCCGCAAACAGTTACCTTCCGCCTGGCCGATGCGCTTCCCAAAGCTGTTCTCGAAAGCTGGGCGAGCTGGCAACCATGCCCGAGGCCAGGGCTTCCGTCGAGCGCCGCCAACGAATCGAACATTACCTGGATTCCGGCGCCGGCCGGTGTTGGCTTTCGCAGCCCGAGATTGCGGAAACCGTAGAGAACGCCTTGCTTTTTTTCGAGGGGCAGCGTTATGGGCTGGAAGCCTGGGTTGTTATGCCTAACCATGTGCACGCTTTGTTAACTCCGATGGCAGGCCACAGCTTTTCCGAGGTTCTCCACTCCTGGAAGTCCTACACCTCGAACGCAGCCAACCGGCTGCTGGGCAGAAGTGGAGAGTTCTGGTATCCGGATTACTACGACCGTTTCATTCGGAATGAGCAGCACTTCGTGCGTGCCGTCGAGTACATTGAAATGAACCCTGTGGCGGCAGGGCTATGCCTCCGCCCGGAAGATTGGCCTTACGGGAGCGCACGCTTCCGGCGGAGCGCGGGCTTCCAGCTCGCATCAAGGAGGAGAGCGGCCAAGATGGCCGCGCTCCCGGAGGGCGAGGCCAAGGTGGTCGCGCTCCGCGATCGTAAGCCGGCAGGAAAGCCGTGATATGATACGGGCCGAGAGCAGGATAAATCGCTATGTTCGCTTTTCGCTGGTTGGCGGCAGGTCTGGTTCTTTTTGCAGCGTTGTCACCATCGCTCGCAGCGAGTCAGGCAGGCACCGAGGGTCGCGAGGCGCTTGACCGCAAGTTCCAATCCGCGCTCGCCCATTTCAATTCCGGCCAGTACCCCACAGCACAGCAGGAGCTGGAAGCACTCGCACGGACTCTACCCAACAGCTTCGAAGTTCAGGAACTGCTGGGGCTGGTTTACTCGGCCGAGGGCCATGAGGAGAAGGCTACGGCGCCCTTCGAGCAGGCTGTCCGCTTGCGCCCGGAATCCGGCGAGGCCCGGAACAACCTGGCCACGAACCTCGTGCGCCGGGGAAAGACGTCCTTGGCCGAGAAGGAATTCAAGAAGGTCGTCGAACTCGAGCCCGAGAGCTTCGACGCCAACCACAATCTGGGCGCGTTCTACCTGCGGACGGGAAGAATCGCAGCGGCCATCCCCTACCTGGAAAAAGCTCAGAGCCAAACTCCTGCCGCCTATGACAATGGCTACGATCTGGCCCTGGCGTACCAGGAAACAGGCCGTTTGCCGGAGGCCCGAGGGCAGATTCAGGAGCTCTTGAAGCAGAAAGACACTGCCGAGTTGCACAACCTGCTCGCCGAGGTTGAAGAGAAGGCCGGAAATTATGTGACCGCGGTGAACCAATACGAGTTGGCGGCGCAGATGGATCCCACCGAATCGAATCTCTTCGATTGGGGCGGCGAGCTCCTCCTCCATCAAACCACCAATCCCGCCATCGAAGTTTTCGCGCAGGGGCTGAAACGTTATCCCAATTCCCCGCGGCTCGCGGTCGGACTGGGACTTGCCCTTTACTTGCGCGGCAGCTACGACGAGGCCGTGAAGGCCCTTCTGCGGGGCGCCGACCTGGACCCTTCCGACCCGCGGGCGTACTATGTCCTGAGCAAAGCTTACGACCGGGCCCCGGGGCAGGCCGATGAGGTGGTGGAGTGCTTCCGCCGTTTTGCTGAACTAAGGCCTGGTGATGCGCAGGCCGCCTTGTACTACGCCCTGAGCCTTTGGAAGGGAAGGCGGCCGGAGACTTCTCAGGCCTACCTCGATCAAGTTGAGTCTTTATTGAAAAAGGCCCTCGCGCTCAATCCTTCGTCCCCCGAGGCCCATCTCCAGCTTGCCAACCTTTACTCCCAGCGTCGCAAGTTCGCCGAGGCTGTGCCGGAGTACCAGCAAGCGCTCCGCCTTTCCCCGAATATCCCTGACGCCCACTTCCGGCTGGGGCAGGCCTATGTTCACCTGGGGAAGAAGGATCTGGCGCAGAAGGAATTCCAGCTCCACCAGCAATCCTACGCGCAGCATTTGGCCGAGGATGACAAGCGGCGCTCAGAAATTCGGCAGTTTGTCTATATGATGAAGGGCGCACCCTGATTCATTGGTGATTGGCAATTGGTGATTGGCGATTGGGGATTGGAGAATTTCATCTCAAACCCTTTGGTCTAATCGCTAATCGCTGATCCTCAATTACCAATCATCAATCACAGATCACCAATCACCCATGCTTTTAGGCGATCCACGCACGAAGTGCGGCGCCGAGCCGGTCGAGTGCAACCGGCTCCGTCTCGTGCCAGAGGGCAAATTCCGGTGGGGCGACAACGTAGGCTTCGGAGAGGCTCTCGGCCAGACAGAGGCACGCCGTCTGGCGTTGATACTCCTGGAGTCGGCTGGCGGCCAACCACACATAGAGCGCCAGCATTTGCGCGTCCACGGCGCTACCCGGCAAGTCGTCGACGGCAGGGAGGGGGTTGATCTGATCCGGGTTGT
>JBAVYG010000026.1:0-3005 GCA_049698675.1 Terriglobia bacterium | reverse complement strand
GGCGGCGTAAAGCCGCCTCTACATCAAATTGACCCACTACCGGCCCGGCGCGGCTTCCTTGGACTTGCCGGCGTAGCCGCCCTCTCCGATTCGCTACTCAGCCGCAAGCGGGTGGTCAGGGCATTACTTGCGAAGGACGGCAGCGCGCAGGACTGGTAGGGTGCATTGAAACGACACGTTATCCGGGCGTAGCATCTAAACGGACGAAGGTCGAACCAGGAGATCGATAATGCGATGGCTGCTCGTGGTGGTCATGGTGCTGGCCTGCGTGACGTGGGAATCCCAGGCGGTCTGGGCCAGCCAGAAGCTCTTCCTGAAGGATGGGACTTACCAGCTTGTTTCCAGCTACGAGGTGCATGGGGACAGAGTGCGATACTACAGCGTTGAGCGCTCAGCGTGGGAGGAAATCCCCTCATCCCTCGTGGACTTCGAGGCGACGAAACGAGCCCAGGAAGAAGAAAAAGCCATCCAGAAGAAAGAACTCGAGGAAGGCCGTGAGATTGAGCAGCAACGCTTCGACAAGCCAGCGGAGGTGGGATTCGAGATTGCCCCTGGCATCCACCTGCCTCAGGAAGAAGGTGTTTATGCCTACGATGGAGTGCGGGTGATCCGCCTGATTCAATCTTCCGCGGAGGTAGTCACCGACAAGAAGCGGACGGCGCTTGTCCTGGCCATGCCACCGCCCTTATTGAAAAGCCGCTCGATCGCGGTGCTGCCTGGCGCGAGAGCTGCGGTGCGGCTTCAGGAGGCGCAGCCGACCTTCTACGTTCAGTCTTCGGATGGGCTGGGCGCCAAGCTCGAGCTGATTTCAGTGAAGGTGGTGAAAGAGTCGCGGGTGGTGGAAAAGGTCGAGGCAGGCCGAGCCGGCATCGGGAAGCCGGCGGAGCTTCGCGCTGCCGTGCAGTTGGAGCGCACACAACTGGCGCCGGGGCTTTACCGTTTGAAGCCTCTCCACCCGCTCGACCCCGGAGAATACGCTCTGGGTGAACTGGTCCAGCAGAAACTCAGCTTGGAGCTTTGGGACTTCGGACTCTTCGAGACCCCTGGAAGTAAAGGAAAGGGATAATTCAGCGCGGGGCCGGGGTTGAATTCGCAACCTGCGTGCAGCCCAGCGCGGCCATGAATATTTCTTGCCCGCGACCTCCGGCCCCGATGAGACCGAAGCGGACACGGTCGTTCTCCCCCAGCACGCGGCCGGCGGGTAAGAGACTGTAAGCGGCGTAAGCCGCTGTTCCGCGCCTGTCCTCAACGGCAGATAGTTATTGAGGCCGTATCAGGCCACGCAGCGCCCTCGGGGTGGGGAGGGAGGCGGTTGCACTCACATTGCCCCCAAGAAGGAACTAACTCATTCATTTTCAATAACATTCCCGCTTTGGCCCCATTCCAAAAAGTGAAGTGCTTTGTTTTCTGTAACATTCCCGCGTAGTTCCGTCATTCTTAAAGTTTCTATGGCCATCGTAGCAAATTGCTGGCAGCGACAGGTTGTCGTTTTGCGAGGAAGCCTCGGGGAGTCATCATCGAGCTCTCACGCGCATGGCACAAGCACACAGCACCATTATCTAGCCTACCGTATTGATCCCAGTTTGTCAAGGGTTCTTTTCGAGCGGTATGGACGACGCAGATTTCCAACCTCTGGCGCTGGCCATCCGCAGGGCGCGAGCGATTCATCCATTCTTCCTCACGGCCTGGCGGCATGACATAACAGAAGGGCCCCTCCCCTCCTCATTTCAGGGGCTCAAATAGTGTCGGCAGGTGTCGGCGTGAAGCGCTTTGGAGTGCGGCAGCTTGCTGCCGCTTTGCTTCGGTGGAAGCTTGCTTCCGGCAGCACCTCGAGCAAGCTTGAGGCACAAAAGCGGTCACGCAAGGCGGGACCGCACTCCAAAGCCCGGCCAGACAGCGGAGCGCAAAGTCAGCATTTTGGAGCATGAGTGGCCAAAATCGACCAGCAGTGGTGGATTACGGCCAGGCAGCACGGCTCGTGGCGAGCAGCGAATCACATCAATCCCTTTATTTTCAGCGAGATGACTCCTATACGGGGTTTGGAAGGAAAGATGCCTTACCATGTAACGAGACATGGAGAGGAGCTTGTACATGAGCTGCATACTGACCAAACTGATTCGGACTGTTGCCTGCTGCATCGCGTTGGGTTTGCTGGCCGCGTCGATCGTAGCGTTTGCGCAAGATCCGGCCGCTGGTCCGCCGCCGAGTTCAGCGCCCAATCCAGGATGGCACAGTTTCTCCAATCCGCCCGAGCCGCAGGCTAACTACCCGCAGGCCAACGACCCGCCGACCAACTACCCGCCGGCCAACTACCCGCCGGGCCAAGCGGTACCGTCGCGTTTGAGGCTTCAAGCGGGCACATTTGTGACGGTGCGGGTAGACCAGATGCTGTCTTCGGACCGGAATAAGGCAGGCGACGAGTTCTCCGCGACTCTGACTCGACCACTGGTAGCTGGGGGCGTGGTGGTAGCGCAGCGGGGCGAGATCCTCGGCGGTCGCGTAGCCGAAGCACAGAAGGCAGGCCGCGTAACGGGCGTTTCCCGGCTGGCAGTCCAATTAACGGACTTGACGCTGGTGGATGGCCAACAGGTGCCCATTGAAACGGAGTTGACTAGCTTGGCTGGCCCCACCTCGAAGGCCCGGGATGCGGGTGCGATTGCGGGAACTACCGCCGTGGGCGCAGGGGTGGGCGCTGCCGCGGGTTTAGGTGTGGGCGCCGCCATTGGCGCTGGGGCTGGCGCAATAGTGGGAACAGTGGGCGTGCTGGTGACGCGCGGCCACGCGACGGTGATCTATCCCGAGTCGGTGTTAACATTCCGACTCTCGGCGCCGATCACCATTTCCACCGACCGCGCGCCACAAGCCTTCCGCTATGTGGGTACAGCGAACGAATACAACCGCGCTTCTAACGCGCAGGGCCCACCACCGACTGGTCCTGGCTGGACCTGCAAAGGGTACGGCTGGCCCCCTCCGACTGCTACTCCACCACCCTACTATTATTACCC
>JBAVYG010000025.1:0-6636 GCA_049698675.1 Terriglobia bacterium | reverse complement strand
CTGTCAAAATGAACTGGAGCTATTGTCTAACCAGCTCGATCTATTCGACTTATGACCGGACAGTTCTGGTCACTCGTCACTTGTCACTTGTCACTGCCTTACACTCTTCTACGCTTGGGCGGCCTGCACCCGTTATGAGGTATGGGTGTTACGTCCTTGATGTTGCGAACCTCCAAACCTGCGGTCGCCAGCGCGCGAATGGCCGATTCCCGGCCCGCGCCCGGCCCCTTCACTCGCACTTCTACGCTTCGCATCCCGTGATCACGTGCTGCGTTGGCCACCCGCAGCGCAGCTTGCTGGGCTGCGAAGGGTGTCCCCTTGCGCGAACCCTTGAAGCCCAACGAACCCGCACTGGACCAGCAGATCAGCTTCCCGTCAGGGTCGGTGATGCTCACAAGAGTATTGTTGAACGACGCCTGAATGTGGACAAGTCCCACCGGGACGATCCGCTTTTCCTTCTTCTTGAAAACCTTTTTTTTGCCTGCCTTTGCTGCCGCTTTCGCCATGTCTCCTCACCAGGTGACTTTAAACCCTGCCGCGCCAACTAGGTCTTGGCCGCGGAACGCTTCTTATTCGCAATGGTGCCTTTTCGCGGGCCCTTGCGGGTTCGCGCATTGGTATGCGTGCGCTGTCCGCGCACCGGAAGACTGCGCCGATGGCGCATACCGCGGTAGGAGCCGATTTCGATCAATCTTCGGAGGTTCATCGACAGCTCTTTCCGCAGGTCGCCTTCCACTCCACCCTCTTCTTCAATGATTTGGCGGATCCTCGTAACCTCGTCTTCGGTCAAGTCCTTGACCTTTTTATCGGGGTGCACCCCGGCACGCATCAGAATGGACATTGAGCGCGCGCGGCCAATGCCGTAGATGTACGTTAGACCGATTTCCGCCCTCTTCTTGGGGGGCAAGTCAACACCAGCAATGCGTGCCATTCATCACCTCTCCTCGAAATTCGAAACTCGAAAACCGAAACTAGCAGATTCACTGCGAAAACCGCACGATTTTCGAACTTCGAATTTCGAGTTCCGATTTTCGAGTTTCGAACTCATCCTTGCCGCTGCTTGTGCTTCGGGTTTTCGCAGATCACCCTCACCACGCCGGCACGGCGCACAATCTTGCATTTCGAACAGATCTTCTTGACCGACGAACGAACCTTCATGTGTTACCTCGCAATGAAGCTCTTGGCCCCTCTTGGCCGGGCCGTTCCGCCAAGTCACGCGGCGCTCCATACCCCCGCAAAGGCGGCCCGGTGCGGGAGCACCTTCACTTGTACCGGAAGACGATCCGTCCGCGAGTCAGGTCGTACGGAGAAAGCTCCACGGCCACTTTGTCCCCGGGAAGAATGCGGATGAAGTTCTTCCTCATCTTACCCGAGATGTGCGCCAAGACCCGGTGTTTATTATCCAGCTCCACGCGGAACATCGCGTTCGGCAAAGCTTCCAGGACCGTCGCCACAACTTCTATTGCGTCTTCCTTAGCCATACCTGCGAAAAGGACCTCATTCAGGCCGGCTCCTGTTCTG
The DNA here is from genome assembly GCA_049698675.1 of Terriglobia bacterium. Lineage (GTDB taxonomy): Bacteria > Acidobacteriota > Terriglobia > UBA7540 > UBA7540 > CAVROP01. The sequence continues at coordinate 5,115 of JBAVYG010000025.1, read as the reverse complement.
AAGCCTGGCCGAAAATCAGACTATTGCAGCGTCAAAATATCCGGACCATTGCGGGTGACAGCCACCATGTGCTCAAAGTGGGCGGACAAGGCACCGTCCGCAGTCACTGCGGTCCAGTTGTCGGCAAGGACTCGAACCGCCGGCCCACCGGCATTAACCATGGGTTCGATCGCCAGAACCATCCCCTGCTTGAGCACCGGTCCGTGTCCTGGCTGCCCGAAGTTGGGGATTTGCGGCTCTTCGTGGAGCTGGCGTCCAATGCCGTGACCCACAAACTCTCGAACCACAGAATAACCGTTTTCTTCCACGTGTCGCTGCACGGCAGCGCAAACATCCCCCAACCGATTTCCGAGCTGGGCCTGGTCAATGGCAAGCTGCAACGACTCCTGGGTAACTTGCAGCAGCCTTTGCGTTGACTCCGAAATCTCGCCCACCGGCACGGTTATCGCCGAATCGCCGTAGTATCCATCCACCACTACGCCCATGTCCAAACTCAGTATATCGCCTCCTTTGAGGCAGCGCTCAGAGGGAATCCCGTGTATGACCTCGCTATTCACCGAAGCGCATAAACAGCACGGGTAACCCCTGTAGCCTTTGAACGCCGGCCGTGCGCCTAATTGGGCTATGCGCCTCTCGATATACTTTTCTAAATCCAACGTGCTGACTCCCGGCTGCACCCGCTCCCGAAGCTCTTCGAGCAGTCCTCTCACCATCCTGCCACTGCGCCTGAGCTTTTCAATTTCAGCCGGTGACTTGCAAATGATCATGCCTTCCTCAAAAAATCGATCAGCTCCTTTGCAATGAGCTCCGGCCCCCGGTTGCCATCAACCTCTTGAAGAACGCCTTTCCTCCGGTAATGGTCGATCAGCGGGCTTGTCTGCTTCTCGTAGGCAACCAACCGTTGGCGGATAGTCTCCTCGCTGTCATCCACCCGCTGCAAGAGTTTCCCGCCATCCTTGTCGCATACGCCCTCGACCTTAGGAGGGCTGAGGTAAACGTTGTAGATTTCGCCGCACACCGAACAAGTGCGGCGTCCGGTCAGCCGCTTCAGAAGCAATTCTCGATCAACCTTGATGTCAAAGACCAGGGGATTTCCTTCCCCTTTCACCTGCAACATCCTGTCCACGAACTCCGCCTGCGCGAGGGTGCGAGGAAAACCGTCCAGGATAAACCCTTTCTGGCAGTCGGGCTGGTCGATCCTTTGCTCTACAATGCCGCAGACAACCTCGTCTGGAACCAACTCCCCCGCTTCCATTTTGGCCTTGGCGGCGAGTCCCAAGGGAGTCTGATTTCGCACTGCTTCCCGCAGCATGTCGCCAGTTGAAATCTGCGGAATCGAAAAGTGTCTGGAGACTTCGCGCGCCTGAGTGCCCTTTCCTGCCCCGGGAGCACCCAGGAATATTAGGGCTTGCGATCTCATCCACGTCCTCTTTCCAACCTCAGTAAGCCCTCCGTCCTCGCACGCGTCCCTTCTTCAGAAAGCCTTCGTAGTGGCGCATAATCAACTGCGCTTCTACTTGCTGAACAGTGTCCATGGCCACGCCCACGACGATCAATAACGAAGTTCCGCCGAAGTAGAAATTCACGTTCAGCCCGTGGAGCAGCCAGGCAGGAAAGTTGGCGTCAAACCACGCTCCCCCGAGCCAGGCGGGCAAGTGGTTGACGCGCAGACCTGCAAGCATAATTTCCGGGATCAATGCGACCAGGGCTAAATACAACCCTCCCACCCAGGTGATCTTCGTGAGAACATCATCCAAATGATCGGCCGTGCGCTTGCCCGGGCGAATGCCGGGGATGAAACCGCCTTGCTTACGGACGTTATCAGCCACTTCATCAGGGTTATAGACAATCGAAAGGTAAAAGTGAGCAAAGAACATGATCAAGAGCACATAGCTGAACGTGTATAAAGGCTCACCCCAGGCAAAGAGGCTGACAAACTTAGCGATTATACTCCCCAAAATACTGCTCTTTGATAGGAACAAACCCACCGTTTGTGGGAAGGTCAGGATCGAGACGGCAAAGATGATGGGCATCACGCCCCCGCTGTTCACTTTCAGCGGAAGGTGAGTTGAGACACCACCCATCACTTTTCGGCCCACGATCCGCTTCGCGTACTGGATAGGAATGCGCCGTTCTCCACGTTCTACGAGGACGATAAATGCAACAATCGTCACCATGAATACCAGCAACAGCAGGAGGACCGGAAAACTCCAAACGCGCGTGACAAAGACCTTTTCATAAAGGTCAGCTATGCCGCGAGGCAGACCCACCACGATTCCGGCGAAAATGAGAAGCGACATGCCGTTACCGATTCCCCGCGAGGTGATCTGCTCGCCCAACCACATGATGAAGACTGAGCCAGCGGTAAGCGTCAGGACCGTCCCGAAAACAAATCCAGGTCCGGGATTGCTCACCAACTGCGTGCCCTGGGCAGTCTGCCTTTGAAGAGCGGCCGCGATACCGAGTGCCTGGAAGGCGCTCAGGCCCACGGTGAGCCAGCGCGTGTACTCCGTAATCTTTCGCCGGCCCAGTTCCCCTTCCTTCTTCAGCTTTTCCAGGGTAGGCGAAACCACACCCAACAACTGGAGAATAATTGACGCCGTTATATACGGCATGATTCCCAGCGCAAAGACGGTCAGGCGGCGCAGGCTGCCGCCCGAAAACATGGCCAGCAATCCAAAAAGGCCGCCTCCCAACGACTGATTAAACATCTGCTCAAAAACATCGGCATTGATGCCGGGCGTCGGTATGAAGGCGCCCAGACGGTACACCGCCAGCATGGCGAGAGTAAAAAGGATGCGCCTGCGGAGGTCCGGAATCTCAGTGATGCTCTTAAGGGACTCGATCATGCGGAAATAACCTCAGCCATCCCTCCTGCCTTTTGGATCTTTTCCCGTGCCGATTTCGAAAAGTGGTGGGCCGCGATCTTAAGCGCAACTTTCAACTCTCCATCACCAAGGATCTTCAAGCCGTCTCGGAGCTCCTTGAGGTAGCCGCGTTGCATGAGCAGTTCCGGAGTGATCGTCTCTCCTGCGGTAAAGTCCTGAAGATCCCTCAAGTTCACGAGCGCGTAATGCTTTTTAAATATGTTCGTAAACCCGCGCTTGGGAAGCCGTCGATGCAGGGGCATCTGCCCGCCTTCGAACCCGGGGCGCATCCTCGCCCCAGTCCTCGACCGCTGCCCTTTTGAGCCGCGCGTGGCGGTTTTACCGTGGCCTGAGCCCATCCCCTGGCCGATCCGTTTGCGCCGCTTCTTTGCACCCTGAGGTGGGCGGAGCGTTCCAATGTGCGTTGCCATATGGTTGTTGCCTGCTTCGTTCAAGCTTTAGGCTGGGCTTCCTCCGAACCAGCCTCTTCACCTGCTTTAGCGCTTTCCCCCGCACTGGCGCCTGCTGACACCCGTATCTCTGTTGCAGCCAGATCCCCAGGTGTTTCAGTCGCAGCTTCAGCAGCCGTCGGAGCCTCCACGGGTTGCTGCTCGTCAGCGGCTGCCACTGGAGCGCCCGTCACCTCCCCCGTCGCGGCAGCCTCGGTCTTCTCAGTTTCCTCAGCGGGAGTCTCAGGGGCAGTTTCGGCCAGCTTCGACGCCACAGCTTCCGGTGCGTAAATGGTGTACTCGGGCACCGAGGTCCACGCCGGTTTCAAAGCTGCTTCCACAATCTTGACCAGATGGGGAACCTTCGCGACCAAACCGCGAATCTGAGGCGTGTCCGGTCTTTCCACCTCCTGATTCAACTTCTTTAGTCCCAGACTTCGAACGATCCGCTTCTGGTGGTAGGTAAAGCCTATCGCGCTGCGAACCCATTTGATGCGAATAGTTCTTTGAGCCTTTTCGGACACAGTTGCTTGACCCCTTTAAAGTTCTTGCACGTTCTTGCCCCGCATGGCCGCCACTTCCTCCGCGCTGCGAAGCTGGAGGAGGCCATCCACGGTCGCCTTCACGACGTTGTAGGGATTGGTGGTCCCCAGCGACTTCGTCAATATGTTCTGAATTCCTGCTGCCTCAACCACCGCGCGCACGGCCCCACCGGCGATCACTCCGGTTCCAGCCGAGGCAGGCTTCAGCAGCACCTTCCCGGCGCCGTAGTGCCCAATAACCATATGCGGAATCGACGTCGCTGTGACGTGAACCTTGACGAGCGCCTTCTTGGCGGCTTCGATGCCCTTGCGGATGGCCATCGGAACCTCGCGAGCTTTGCCCGATCCATAACCGACGGTTCCCGCCCCGTCGCCCACCACCACCAGCGCTGCAAAGCTCAGGTTCTTGCCACCCTTGACCACTTTGGTGACACGGTTGATAGAAACCACCTGATCCTTGAGTTGCAGCGCGTTCGGATCAATCCGATTTGCCAACGCTTCCCTCCCCGCCATCGCCCCTAGAATTTGAGTCCCGCTTCGCGCGCCGCGTCGGCCAAGGCCTTTACCCGCCCGTGATAGGCGTACCCACCACGGTCGAACACCACGCGCGAGATTCCGGCTGCGCTGGCGCGCTTTGCCAGCGCCTGTCCCACTACTTTTGCCGCGGCGATATTTCCACCCGTCTTCAGCGTCGTCCGGACTTCCTTGTCCCGGGTGGAAGCGGACACCAGCGTCTGCCCTCGGAGGTCATCAACAATCTGCCCATAGATATGATCGATGGACCGGAAGACACTGAGCCGTGGCAGTTGCGCCCGGCCATGCATTCGTGTTCGGATTCGAGCGTGAATCCGCCGGCGCGCTGTGTTCTTGGAAACCATTTGCAACATATTGCGCTCTCCGCCAGAGTCTTGCTAATTAGCCAGTCTTCGCAGCTCCGCCCGCGGCCGCTGCTGCCTTGCCGACCTTCTTCTTCAGCCGCTCGCCGGTGTAACGGACACCCTTGTTCTTGTACGGATCGGGAGGCCGCAAGCCACGAATCTCTGCCGCCATTTGTCCTACTCGCTGTTTATCCGCGCCCCTGACCACCACGTGGGTCAGCTTCTCGACGGCGATCGTCAGTCCCTCCGGAATTGGCATCTCAATGGGATGCGAATAGCCGAGGGTAAACACGACGGACTTGCCTTTGACCTCCGCCCGGTATCCAATCCCCACAATGTCCAATTGCTTTTCGAAGCCTTGGGCAACCCCCCGCACGGC
>JBAVYG010000024.1:0-8084 GCA_049698675.1 Terriglobia bacterium | reverse complement strand
AACTTTATGAAGAAAACTCGTAAAGGCCGAAAGCCTACGCCGGCAGAGGTGATTGCGCGGCAGGCCGAGCAAGGAAAGGACGTTTCGCGCTTTTTCACCAACACCGGCCAGATGATGGAACCCATTCAAATGGTGAACGTCGATTTTACAGCGACGATGCTGGAAGAATTGGAAAGGGCTGCCAAGGGGTTAAACGTCAGCCGCCAAGCGGTAATCAAGACATTACTCCGGCAAGCGCTCGATCATCACTATCTGGCAAAGAGCGGGCGTCCAGAGGGAGGCAGGTCCTAAGACGCTTCTTGAGAGCACATTGGAAAATCGGTCAGATTCTCAGTTGCGAATATGCAACCAGTGTGCAACCATAAATCGGTAATTCTTTGATGGGCCTGTAGCTCAGAAGGATAGAGCAACGGTTTCCTAAACCGTGGGTCGGGGGTTCGAATCCCTCCAGGCCTACCATGCCTTCCAACTGCGTGCGCGCGAAACTAGTGGCGAGTCTTGGCCGTGAGGTGTCCCCGCTTGTCAGGATCATTTAAGGTCGAATTGAGTTAGTCTTCGTCGTGGTCTTTTCCTTTTGGTCGCAGCTACTCAACTCGGATGTTCCCCGAGACGGTGCTTACATCCAGCATGAAGCCGCCGCCTCCGACTTTGCCTTCCAGGTCATGCTTGCCGAAGGCGCCCTGCACGGTCACCTCGCGCGCGGTGTGAACGCTGCCGGAGACCGTGTGCGTGTGGAGCGTGAATCCCTGCTCCCCGGGCAGGCGCACGGTGACGCTGCCGGAGGCGGTCGAGAGCCGCCAGGAGCCTTGGCCTTCGCCCTCCACCAGGATGTTGCCGCTGGCGGTCTGGGCGCGCACGGCGCCGTGAACACCCTCGAGTTGCAGCGTGCCGGAGCCGGTGCTCACCTCCACGTCGCCCGGCGCAGTCTGCCGCAGCGTGACGCTGCCACTGCCCGTCGAGGCGCGCAGGCCGCCCGCCACGCCCGTGGCGAGGATTTCGCCGCTCCCGGTCGAAGCGCGCACCTTTCCCTTCACGCCTTCCACGGTAATGTGCCCGGACCCAGTCGAGGCTCTGATCATGTCTCCGATATTGGTCAGCCGGAGGTTGCCGGAGCCCGAAGATGCTTCCACCGGCCCGCGCAGGCTGCTCACATTCTGTTCCCCGGAGCCGGAGTTCGAGCGCAGGCGTGTCTCGACGGGCGCCACGATCTCGTAACTGATGGAGATGTTACGCTCCAGATCCTCGTCTTCAATGTGACCGATCTTGATGATATTCCCGTGCTGCTCGATGGGCGGGTTAGATTCCAGGTAGTGCACCTTGTTTTCCGCGCCAGCGCCCTCGAACCAGCCACTGGTGGTCCGGATTGTGCCGGTAATGCGCACCGTGGAGCTGTCGCCCGTGCGCACGTCGATGGTTCCGGAGCCCGTCTGGACCTCGAGGTCCACGGCGCCCGAGACCTGCAAAGTGCGCGCGAAATGTCCCTCCACGGCGCGGGCGGGCGCGGCGAGGCACAAAGACATAGCGGTGAGAGTCAGAATACCCAAGAGGAGTATGCGGTTGGAGTTCATAAGGACTTTCTCCTTTCACACCAGTTTCTCATCGGTTATACGTAACTGATGGTCTTACGGTTTAGACGAGCGAAACCCCGCACCGCGAGCCACCGCCGGCAAGTTCTGGAGTCCCTATGGCCGATTCGTCTCCGATCCTCTCGCCAAACCAGGGGGAAGTGTCCCAATTTCGGGTGTAGCGCCGGCTTCCAGCCGGCAAAGAGCCGCCAAGATGGCGGCGCTACCTTCAAATTAGGACGCTACCAACCAGGGTCGCGCCTTGTGCAACGATTTGGCCTGAGGTATGATGCCCCGGCGTGTTCGAGGGTTCATTCTTTGTGACAGTGTGGCCAGTGCGTTGCTCGACATGGAGGGCGTGGCGGGCCCGAGGAGAGATCATGCGACGGTTTGTTCACAAGTCCACTGTAGTCCTGATCGCAGTGTGTACCTTGGCAATTCTGTACGCCTGGAACGCCAAGGCGGACCAAGCCCCGGATCAGCCCCCGATTCCACCCAAGTTCCGCCTTCCCGCCCGTGACGTAGGGCCTGTCCGTTACCGCCTGGACCTGACGGTGGTCCCGGACCAGGACACCTTCATCGGGGCGGTTGAAATTGACCTCCAGCTCGCCAAGTCCACTTCGGTCCTGTGGCTCAACGGCGAAAGGCTCACCGTGAAGGATGCAACCCTTACTGTCGGCCACGAAAAGCTGGCAGCCAAGGTCATCAGCGAGCCGCAAGACTACGTCGGCTTTGCCTTCGACCATCCCATCGGACCCGGCGAAGCGACGCTCCGCGTCGTTTACCAGGGGGAGATCAGTCGCAAGGATCAGCAGGGGATCTTTCAGATGAAAGATGGGGACCGCTGGTACGTCTACTCGCAGTTCGAGGCGATTTGGGCTCGACGGGCATTCCCCTGTTTCGACGAGCCAAGTTACAAGGTCCCCTGGCAGTTGACGCTGCGGGTCAAGAAGGACCAGGTGGCGCTTTCGAATGCACCTATGGTATCCGAGACCGACAGCGGCGATGGCATGAAAGCAGTGGAATTCGCCGAGACCAAGCCCTTGCCGAGCTATCTGGTGGCCATTGCCGTCGGCGACCTGGAATTCGTCGACGCAGGCGCCGCCGGAAAGAAAAACACCCGCGTCCGTATCGTAGTGCCCCGGGGCCGCGGCTCCGAAGCGAAATACGCCGCCGAAACGACTCCTGCCATCGTCAACTTGCTGGAGGATTACTTCGGAATTCCCTATCCCTACGACAAGCTCGATGAAGTCGCCATTCCGCTTTACGGCGGGGCCATGGAGAATGCGGGTTTCGTGACCTATGGAAGCGGCATCATTCTCGCCAAACCCGAGCAAGACACCCCGTCGCGCCAGCGCGAATGGGTATGGGTGGCTGCCCACGAACTGGCTCATCAATGGTTCGGCGACCTTGTGACCACTGCCTGGTGGGACGATATCTGGCTCAACGAGGGCTTTGCCTCCTGGACGGCGAACAAAATCGTGAACGACTACCACCCCGAATGGCACGCGGACGTCGAGGCGCTGAACAGCTATCAGGGCGCGATGCAAAGCGACAGCTTGGTGAGCGCGCGCCGGGTGCGGCAGCCCATCGAGTCGAAGGATGACATTGTCAACGCCTTTGACTCCATCACCTACGACAAAGGCTCCGGGCTATTGAATATGTTCGAGTCCTATATGGGCGGGGAGAGATTCCGGGCAGGAATTCGCCGCTATCTTACCAAGTACTCCTGGAAGAATGCCACCTCGGCGGAGTTTCTAACGGCGCTCGCCGGCGACGATACCAGCGTCGCTGCGGCTTTCTCGACCTTCCTCGACCAGCCGGGTGTGCCGCTGGTTATGGCCGCGCTGGATTGCAGCGGTGGCGCGGCCAAGCTGAAACTTTCCCAGCAGCGTTTCCTGCCCCTGGGTTCCGTGGGTTCAGCGGACCAAATCTGGGAAATTCCCCTCTGCGTTCGCTATCCGACCGGGCAGCGTGAGGCGCGACAGTGTGAACTACTTTCGCACCAGTCGGCCCAGTTACAGCTCGCGCCGGGTGGCGGCTGCCCGGCTTGGGTCGAGGCCAACGCCGGGGCGGCAGGCTATTATTTCGGGTTATACGAGGGCAACCTGCTCAATGCCCTCCTCCAAGACGATGCGCAGGTGCTTACCCTTCCGGAGAAGGTCGGGCTCGTTGGCAACCTCTCCTCGCTCACCAGGAGTGGCAAGATTCCGCTGGGGAGGGCGTTGGCGTTGGCTCCCAGCCTCGCCCAGGACCCTGCCCGCCAAGTGGTCACCAAAACCATGGAAATCACCACAGGTCTCCAAGACAATTTAGTCTCGAAAGACCTGCTGCCCCGCTACCGGCAGTATCTCTTGGACGTCTATGGCGGACGAGCTCGCGACCTAGGTTGGAAGACGAAGGCGGGCGAGAGCGAAGATGCCCGCCTCCTCCGCCCTGCGCTTCTCCGCGTGCTTGCCAATCAGGGTCAAGACTCGGAGTTGATCGCCCAAGCCAAGAAACTGGCGCTGGCCTGGCTCGACGATCATAAGGCGGTCGACCCTGACATGGTCGGTGTTGTCCTTACCACCGCTGCCCGCTACGGAGACCGCGATCTGTTCGATCGCATGCATGCTGCGGCCAAGAAGGAGAAAGAAGAGAGTTTCCGCGGAACCCTGCTCTTCAGCCTCGGCTCGTTCCAGGATCCTGAAATCCTTAAGGCCGCTCTCCCGATCGTGCTGAGCGATGAATTCGACAGCCGGGAATCGTTTGGCATCCTCTTCGCCCCCGCCCAGCGGCGCCAGACGCGCGACTTCGCCTATGATTTTGTGAAACAGAACTGGGATCGCCTGATTGCCAAACTTCCCACCGATTCAGGGTCTTTCCTGCCTTACGTGGCCGGAGGCTACTGCGACTCTCAGCATCGCCAGGACGTGGAGAGTTTCTTTAGCGGCCGGTCGACGAAGTACACGGGCGGGCCTCGCATCCTCACGCAAGTACTCGAGGGCATCGACCTGTGCGTCGCCTATAAGAACGCTCAGGAGGCGAGCGTCGCTGAATTCCTCGAGACCTACAGACCGGCCCAGAGCGTGGGCACGGGAAGCCCTTACAAGTAGGCGCTTCTCGGCGCAAGTTCAATCGGGTTATTCGCCAGAAGGGCCTTGCCCGTCGGCTGACGGGCAAGGCCCTTTTCCACGAAGTCAACTGCTATTGCTTGACCAACGTAATGATGGGGTAAGGCTGTGTGGCATTGTCGATATCCACGGCCTTGGTGGTGGAAATCATGATGGCATTGATCTGCCCGTAGGTAGAATTGGTGCTGAAGGTGCCATTGGAATTCACCGTTCCGAGCGAGGTGTTAGTGCTCTGATCGGCGTCCTGGGTGACCGAGGTCCCAATATAGGCACCAATATAGTCACCGATAATATCGACGCCCCCGCTACCGTTGAACGTTAACACCTCTACGTCTATCATTTCGGCGCTTACACTTTCGTTGACCACCTCAGAATCGCCATCATAAAAAGTACCGGAGATTGAGGTGTCCGAGAAGCCGCCGCTCGGGGCCACCTGCGGTTCGACCTGGCCAACATAAACACCCGCGCCCGTTCCGAGCATGACACCGGTGTTAGGGCCGGTTAGGTAGAAAACAGGAGGGTACATGGTTTTATATGTAGTTAGATACATGGTGCAAGTGGCGCCGCTGGTTACCACCCGCCCATTGGTGTCGATGCTGTAGGTACAAGACGGAGTTTGAGGACTTTCCGCCGAGCCACCTACATCCTCGTAATAGTTGGCCGTATAGCTGGTGGATCCAGTGACGTTGATGAGTCCAAGCTCGGCGGTCTCCGTCCCCGTCGCATAATAGACTAGATTGCTGCCAGTGGTTAAGGATAAGGATCCGCTCTGGAGTTGCCCCATGCCGACCAGAACCCCAGTGTCGCTGGCTAGGGCATCCGTCGACATTTGCAGGAATTGCGAACCGGACACCAGGTAGGCCACGTGGTTGGAGGTTGCGCTGTTCAGCGTTGTCGCGACGGTAAACCGGCCGGTCGTCGGGTCGGGGGCGGTGTAGGTGCCGGTCATGCCTGAGTAGGGTGTTGAGAGACCGTTACCATCGTTGATGACACCCTCCACGTTGACGTCATATTCGCCGCCCGTAATGGTACCGCCGCTGGTACCGGCCGCGGTGGTTATCGCCCCTGCAACGCCGGTGCGGTATTGATTTGAACTTCCATAGACACCGGTCTGCTGGTAAACATAACTGCCGCTGGGCAGGTTGGTGGGAACGGTCTGTTTCAGGATCTGACCCACCGCGGTGAGATAGTTGATGTTGGTGGCATTATCCCACTCGACCATGCGGCCCGCTGTCGCCACACCCGAGGTGATACCGCCGACGGAGAGCTTTGTGGTGAAGGTGCCCGAGCTCGTTACGATGGTGGCGCAGCCAAGGTGGTTCGAACCCACCGAGTAGGAGCTCTGAGTAGGATCGATGCTGGCGCCAGATTGGACGAGGGCACCATTGCTATCGACTACCCCCGCAGTGATCTTGCCTGTGCCATCGGCGGTGAAGGAACCGACCGCAGCCAGGAAGCTCGACTCCGCGGTATATCCACTCAGGATGAAGGCGTATTGGCCGTTAAGGAGCGACTCGCTCCCCGAATCCGTGCAAGCCGCCGCCGCATTGATGGCGAAGCTAAACGCCTCATTCACGCTTTGGTGGGTCGGCAAAGTCGAATCGGTTACGGTCAATGTGAAGCTCACCGTTGCTGTGGCCGTGGGCGTGCCGGAAATCGTCCAACTCGTCCCGGAACCGCTTATAGACAACCACGACGGTAGCGATGAGCCGGACGCTACGCTCCAGGTATAGGGTGGAGTGCCGCCCGATGCTTGCAGCGGCTCGCTGTAAAGCGTATTAACCACGCCAGCGGGTAATGAGGTGGTGATAATGGTCAACGGCGGGTTATTGATAACAATGGTCAACTGCTGATTCACGCTCTGCTGGGGGCTGCTCGAATCGGTGGCCGTGACCGTAAAGGTATAGCTGCCATAAGCTGTGGGAGTACCGGAAACCACTCCCGCACCACTCGCGTTGCCTTGCAGCGTGAGCCCCGGAGGCAACGTGTTGGCGGGGACGCTCCAGGTGATCGGCAGCGTGCCACCGTTAGTCAGAATGTTCTGGCTGTATGCAGTACCCACCGTGCCGCTTGGTAAACTCGTTGTGGTGATGCTCAACACGGGATTGACCGTGATGCTCAGCCCCTGGGTCTTGGTCTGCGGCGGGGTGCTGGAATCGGTGGCGGCGACAGTAAAACTCGATGTGCCCGCAGTTGTGGGCAAGCCGGTAATCGCCCCTGTACCGCTCAAATTCAATCCCAGTGGCAAACTGCCTTGGGCCAGGCTCCAAGTGATAGTTCCTGTACCACCGGCGCTCTGTAGCGTGGCGCTGTAAGCGGAATTCACGGTGCCATTGGGCAAGGATGAAGTGGTGATGGTCAAGCCCGTGTAGATGGTGATATTGAACGCTTGCTGCACGGCCTGTTGCGGGGTGCCTGAATCCTTGGCCAGGACAGTGAAACTGGAAGCGCCGGCCGTGGTGGGCGTGCCGGAAATCGCCCCTGCACCGTTCATGGACAATCCCGCCGGCAAAGTGCCGCTGGCTACGCTCCAGGTGATGGTTCCCACGCCGCCGCTGGACTGTAAGCTGGCGCTATAGGGCGTGCTGACCACGCCGTTGGGCAGGGCCGTCGTGGTGATGGCCAGTTTGGGATTGATCGTGATGCTCAGTGACTGGTTCACGGTCTGCGGCGGGGTGCCTGAATCTGTGGCCGTGACGGTGAAGCTGGTGGCGCCGGCAGCCGTGGGCGTGCCTGAAATCTCGCCTGCGCCGCTTAAATTCAACCCTCCCGGCAAACTTCCGGTGGTCACGCTCCAACTGATAGTTCCTGTGCCGCCGGAAGCCGCCAGCGCGGCGCTGTAAGCGGCACCCACAACCCCGTTGGACAACGAAATCGAGGTGATGGTCAACGGAGCGGGCTTGATGGTGAGGCTGAGCTGTTGTGTTGCCGAGAGCGCCCCGGCCTGCGCTCCCGAGGAATCGGTCAACTTCACGGTGAAGGAGGTCGTCGCCGGGGTGGTGGGCGTGCCGGAAATCGCTCCCGAACTGCTCAAGGAAAGGCCCGCCGGCAGCGATGAGCCGGACGCCAAGCTCCAGGTGAGCGTGCCCGCGCCGCCGCTGGCCTGCAAAGTGGCGCTGTAGGCTGTGCCGACGGTGCCGCTGGCGAGCGAAGTCGTCGTAATGCTCGGCGCCGGCGAAACGACGACGTTCGAGGAGGCCGATTTTGTTGTGTTGGTAACAGAGGTTGCTAGAATCGTCACCGTCATACTTGCTGAAACGGATGTCGGAGCATTGTAGGTCGCCGAAGTGGTCGTCTTGTTTGAGAAGGTCCCGCAAGCGGTCCCGCTACACGATGTTCCTGACATGCTCCAGGTTACCCCTGCGCCGCTGGTGTCGTTTGTCACCTGGGCGGTGAAGTTCAAAGC
>JBAVYG010000023.1:0-7799 GCA_049698675.1 Terriglobia bacterium | reverse complement strand
GCGCTTTTTCGACGCTACTGGCTCAAAGTGAGGCCGCAGTCGCCGCTCTGAGCGCCCTCGAAGCCGATCCCAGAAAGCTGGTGAGAAATGCGGGCTAGTACCCTCGTACTGTTGGCAACAGACAGGCCTGGATGGAAACTAACGGGGAGGTGACACCTCGTGCGGAGCGCCTGGTGACACGTCGGCAGTCACGTGGCGTTACGGGAGAGCGCATTCGGACTGCTCTCAACAACTTGTCCCCCAGGCACTGACACCAGCACCATTGTAACGGAAAGAGTGTTTCGGGGGCCGTGTCATCTGCCCCTCAGGCGCGATACGGGAAGATGGTTTGACAATGGATGAATGGGGAGGGCAGTTATGACGTCCACAAAGTTGCTCCCGGGATTCGCTATACTGCTTTTCATCGCTGCTATAGTAATCCTCGGTTCTAGCTTCGGGACACCCACGTCAGCCCAGCGAATCGGCTGTCCCAGTTCCGTCATTTGCCCCATAGATGGTCTCGGGATGACCTTCGAAGGGGAATGTACTACAGATCCCGCGACCAATCGTGTGACCTGCGAGTTCGGTCACTATGTTGCCAAAGCCCACCATGTTGAATACGTGGACTGTGGGTACGCAGAATGAGCTACACAGAAGGCCCGGCCAACTCGATGAAGCCGGAGGACAGCCGTCCAATGTTTCAGTTACTACGGCCTAAGAACGCGGATGTGGAAGCAGGCTTTACGATGATCGAACTCATGCTTTCGCTTGCGATCGTCGTCTTGGTTTTCGGGATGGCGTTTGAGGCGTTCCAGAAGGCTTTGCCCTCTATGCGGGCGGACTCGTCGATGCAGCTCTTGGAGGCCCAGTTGCGTCAGGCCCGCGAGGTTGCTATAGACCAGCGGCGATACGTCACGGTGACATTTCAAGGGACATCGGAACTTGTTGCCGTAATAGTGGGTTTAAACGGTAGCTCCAATACCCAGTTATACGATTACGTCCTGCCTGAGCGGATGGCGTACACGCTTTTTGCGGGTATTGGGGACACGCCGGATGGCTATGGAGACACGTCCGCTGTCACATATAACTGCCCCGGTTCTACTCTTCCCTGCACGATCACCTTTAACAGCGACGGGTCGGTGCAGGACGGCCAGAGCGGTTCCAGCAATGGTTCCATTTTCATCGGCATCGCGGGGCAGACCCAGACAGCGCGGGCGGTAACAATTCTCAGTGCCACGGGGAAAATCAAAGGCTGGCGCTATACCGGAAGCGCGTGGAAGTAAGGTGGATTCTATGGATTCAGCAACCTCGATGCAGCCTGGCGAGCGTGGCTTCACCCTCCTCGAAGTGCTGATTGCGATGGCGGTGATGGTCGTCGCCTTGTTGTCCCTAGCCTATGGAATAGGACTGGGGCTGGAAGGTGTGCAGATGTCCACCATGGATACCATCGCTCGCGAGAAGGCCCGGGAAGCCATGGAGGACGTCTTCACGGCGCGCGACACTTCCACGATCAGTTTCTCCCAGATTTGCAACATACCCACGAGTGGAAGCAATCCCAACAACTGTCTTTTTGTGAACGGCTATACCCCCATGTATGTGGCCGATAGCAGCGGACTCGTGAACACCACCGCGGCCGCTGGAGGGAGCATCGAGACGTTCTTGGTGCCCGGGCCAAGCGGCATCCTGGGCGGGACGGACCAGCCCCAGGCCGTGTCACTCACCGGTTTTCAAAGGTCCATTCAGGTGACGTCGCTCAGCTCGAGCGATGGTTATACCGTGCTGGCGCAAGTTACGGTCACGATTATTTACAACCCCCTCCCTTGGCAGAAGCGCACCGTCACCGTGGTCACAATAATGTCGCCCTATGTCTAAACGCATTCACAATCCGTCCGGGCCTTCCCCTACCACGGGGTTCACCCTCCTCGAGCTGATGGTGGCCATGGCGCTCTCGCTCCTGTTGTTTGGCCTGGCTTTGACCCTGGTTCAGCAGCTTAATAACACCGCCGACATAGTGGGCAGCATGAGTGACGTGAACGAGAACCTGCGCGCCGCGGTGAACATGGTGTCGCGTGATCTCTCCACCGCCGGGGAGAATATACCTTTGGGTGGCATTCCCGTCCCCAGCGGCGGCACCGCGGCTGCGATCACCCGGCCGGGGCCCGGAGCGCTGACGTTTCCCGCCGCCGGATACATACCCGTGCTCACTCCCGGCTACACCCTGGGGCCGACGCAGGGCAGCGGAGCTAACGCGATCACCACGGACATCGTCACCATCATCTCGGTGACCCAAACTTCGCTTTTCAACCAGACGGCCGTGGATGCGACGACCCCACACCTCCCCACTATTTCCTCCACCTCCGCCACCATAACCGTCTCCACGACGGCTGCCGGCTACGTCTCGCTCGGGCAATTGATCATGCTGACCAACATTAACGGCTACTGCCTGCTCGCCGTCTCGTCCGTGAACACGACGACCGGCGTCATCACATTTAAGAATGCAGACTCCAACGACGTCCTGGGCGTCAACCAATTCCCGACCCTGTCGGGAAGCGGAACAATCACCTCGGGCCCGACGAGCGGAACAATCCTCCAGCTTGAAACGGCGACGACGAAGAATGGCGTGACGACGTACACGTGGCCTACGACTTTGACGGCCTACCCCATTTCGATGGTGACCTACTATCTGGACACTTCGACCCCCCGAAGGCTCATGAAGCTAGTTACCATGGGCACGGCGTCGACGGCGCAGCCGGTGGCTTTGGGCATCAACGTCATGCAGATTCAGTACAGTCTTTCGCCCCTGGCGACCCCGACGGATCCCACGAGCAACCCCGCTAATCCCAACAGTATCCGCAAAGTGGTTCTGACGATGATTGGCGAAACCGACCACCAAAACCACGCCAATGCACAATGGTATAGCAAAGAGATCAGGAACGCGGTGACGGTTCAGAATTTAGACTATTACAACAAGTACAGTCTGGGCGCCAAAATGACGCAGAACTGATGGAGCGCGGGAGAGAAAGCTCGCTTGGCGGGACAGCCCGGCACGAGGCCGATGGGGAAGGAGAAAGCATGAAAAACCACGCAGCGCAGGACTCGGGAACCGCTCTCATTGTTGCCATGCTGCTGATGTTGGTGCTCAGCATCATGCTGATCGGGTTCTATTTTCTCACCACCGGCGAGCAAAAGGTCTCAGCGAGCAACCGCGATAACGAGGTGACTTATTACGCCGCCGTAGCCGGGCTCGAGCAGATGAGTAACCTTATAGCGGACTATTTCTCCCATACCGCGGCTCCCACGCCGGCCGAAATCATTAGCTATACAACCACCCCCTCCAACTTCCAGACTCTCCCCGGGATCACATCCTCCTACACCCTCTATTGTACGGCGCCCGGCACCACGGCGATGGTCGCTTGTTCCAGTGTGGGCAGTGTGCTGGGAAGTTCCAACGGATCTATCGGAGGGAACGGCCCCCTCGCCGGCCTTGAGGGCGTGATCACTCCCTTCCAGCTCACGGTGACTGCCGATGGCCCCAACAATACGGAAGTCAAGCTGAACAGGACGGTGCAGGAAGTCGCCGTGCCCATTTTCGAGTTTGGTATTTTCTCCGACAGCGACCTCTCGTTTTTCGCCGGCGACAACTTCAACTTTGGCGGCCGCGTCCACACCAATGGCAACTTGTTTCTGGCGGAAGATGGCGGCAGTACCTTGAACCTCAACGATCACGTCACCGCCGCTAAGGGAATCATCCGAGACCAGCTCTCAAATGGGTACGTGATGGCGACTTACCCTTCGGGGACATGTACTTCGACTAACTACTGTAGTACCGTCAACGTGTTGACCACGTCGGGCGGCTGCCCGTCGACGTTGACGGGGACTCAATCGGGAAATTGCCTGACGTTGGGACTCAACCAAGGCAGCCTAGAGGGCGGGGCGGGAAGCACTGAAAACCCCAACTGGAAAACGCTTTCGCTGACCACGTATAACGGCTTTATTCAGGATGGGACGACGGGAGCGAAGGTGCTCAACCTGGCTATCGCGCTGCCCGGGATCAACTCCCAACCCATCGCCATGCTTCAGCGCCCCCCCGTAGGAGAACTAACAACGGGCCCGCTCGGCATGGCCCGTTTTTACAATCAGGCCAGCTTGCGCATTCTGTTGTCGGACACCCAAGCCGACATCATGAACTTACCCGGCATTGATACCACGGAATATCCGTACCCGCTTGCCGAATATGGAAGTACGGCCCCGACGAACATGCCTTACACGATTCAGCGCACCACTAGCATCCCCTCCACCTACTGCCCTCAGAACAGCAACTGCTACCTTCCGCCCGCCGACGCCTGCCATCCGCCTCTTGCCGAGTCGGTTGGTTCCAGTGACACCGACTACATGTTAGCGCAGAGTACGACTTTGCTAGGTGGCTATATCAAGATTGAAATGCAACTGGAATCCTCCCCAGGAACGTGGAAGGATGTGACCGAGGAAATTCTGGCGCAGGGAATCTCCCGCGACGAGGCGTCGGGTACGGCGATGCCAGCGGCGACGCTGGCCAAAGATTCGGGAGGGGCCCTGAGTGCGAAAACAACCTACTACTACGAGGTTACAGCCGTGAACGCCTGGGGCCAAAGCTCGGGCACGGTGGCGCAGGAAACAACCGGGAGCTCCCGCTTGATGATAACGGTCTCTTGGCCAGCCGTCACGGGAGCAACCGGCTACAACGTGTATCGCACCACAACCCCCGGGACTTATACCGGAACGGGCAACGGGGTCATTAATCTGGTTGTGGGCACGCCGCAAGGGACAAGCTGGATGTCGCCCTATTCGCCGACTGCGACTTTTACTGACAGCGGGGCGATAACACCTACATCGAGCGCCTCCGGCCCTCCATCTTCCTCTTGCACCAACACAGCCATCATACACCTGGAGGAAGCTGCTCCCGGCGTGAGCCTAACGGGGAACCCTATAAACGTGTTGACGCCTTCAAACTTTGTGCCCATCAATATGTACGACGCGCGGGAGGGAGAGGTGCGAGACACTACTTGCACAAACGGCTGCGCGAGTCCCCAGACGAATCCGACCTTGAACGGCATCATGAACCTCGTGGAAATAGACGTGGGTAATCTTCAGCAATGGTATGCCGGCAACATTGCAACCAGCGGAAAGTACGCCTTCAACGGCCCGGACGCCCTCGACAACTCCGGCTATATCCTCTACGTCTCGGATCGGAGAATGAATTGCAACGACGGGCAATACGATCTCGAAGGCAACTGCGCCTCGGGCTTCGGCGAAACCGGTGAATTCGGGAATGAAGACCTCATCAACCCCTCGGTGCAGAGTGGCGCTCCTAACGGTGTGTTGGACGCTCCGGAGGATGTGGACGGCACCGGAGTGTTGTACACCTATGGCGCCTATGCGCATCCCATCGCCACCCCCCAAAGCGTCAGCCCCAGCGGCGTCACCGTCGGCGGCGCCACCACCACCGGGAAATGGCCAGCGATCATAAGCTCGCTGGCCAATAGCTCGACAGAAAATCCCGTTGAGGTGCGCATCACAGGTACCCAGGCACAAAAGAACAGCGTCGTCGTCTTCCGGCGCGCCCTCCGGTTGGTGAATGGCACCCTGGGCAATTTGCCTCCCCTGGCGGCCGCGCAGGCTGCGACGTGCTCCGGGGGCACGGCGGGCGGATTCACCGTGACCTCCGAAAACCCTGTTTATATTCAGGGGGATTACAACGCCAGTGTGGCCAACGCATTCAATGATGCGGCGCCCTTGTGTCATGTGCCCGCATCGGTGATGGCTGACACCGTGACGCTGCTCTCGAACAATTGGTGGCTTGGCGC
This sequence comes from Terriglobia bacterium, assembly GCA_049698675.1. GTDB lineage: Bacteria > Acidobacteriota > Terriglobia > UBA7540 > UBA7540 > CAVROP01. The sequence goes on along the minus strand of JBAVYG010000023.1, from coordinate 1,977 downwards.
TCAGCCAGATCCTAGTTCTCCCTATTCCGGAGATGCCAACAGCTTTGCCAACCCGACCACCCCCAATTGCCCAAATCAGCGTTGTGCGACCACCACGTATTACCGCACGGCCATTATGGCAGGAAAGAATAACTCCTTCCCCTTCTATGCCAATGGGACAACGCCCACCTTTGCGGGGTTACACCAGGACTTCGGAACTGACGGCGGAACTCACAACTTCCTTCGTTACAACGAGGACTGGGGCAACGCGACTCTGAATTACCTCGGCTCCATGGCCAGCTTTTACATTTCACGCCAGGGCACCGGAATCTACAAGTGTTGCAACACGGTGTACAATCCGCCCACGCGCAACTACACGTTCGACACGGATTTTCAGAATATCAGCGAGCTGCCGCCGGGCACGCCCCGCTTTACGGACGTGAACGCGCTCTCCTACTTCCAATCGGTCCTGCCCAACCAGTAGCCGGCAGGCCGCGGTCGGCGGTAGTGGGTAAGCTTCAGTTGGTGGCGACAGTCGCAGTTTGCTCGCCGCGGCGAGACTGCCGAAGCTGAATTCCTTGCGCCAAGTCCCCAGTCCCTAGCACCTGAAACCTGGCCCCTGAAACCTATTCATCCCTCCCGCCGCCTTGGACTGTTCCTGCCCAACATTGATTTCTTATCTATTTACACTATCGCTTTTTGCCTGCATCATATCCAGTCCGACCGTCCAGCACCATGCTCTTTAACTGTCGACTGTCGACTGTGGACTGGACCAATTAGGAGTTTGCGACGGGCGTGAAGAAGAGCGTGGGGAGGCTCAATGTCTGAAACAACATCAAGCGCCCATCCCTCGCGAGCCAAGATTCTGCTCGCCTTCGCAGCCGTTTACCTCATCTGGGGGTCCACTTACCTCGCCATCCGCTACGCCGTTGAAACCATCCCTCCGTTGTTCATGGCGGGGTGCCGGTTCGTTATGGCCGGCGCCACGTTGTACCTGTTGACGCGCGCTCGCGGGGTGCCCTCGCCCTCCCGTCGTCATTGGGCCAGCGCAGCCATTTTAGGGGCTTTGCTCCTGGTGAGTGGCAATGGAGGGTTGTGCTGGGCGGAACAGCGAGTGCCTTCCGGACTCGCCGCTTTGCTGCTGGCCACCATCCCCATCTGGATGGTCCTGCTCGATAGCTTGAGGAAAGGCGGCACTAAGTTGGAGGGGCGGGTGGTTGGCGGAATGGCTGTCGGTGTGGCAGGACTTGCCTTGCTGATGGGTCCGGCCCACCTGTGGGGCAGCTCGCGCGTGGATCTTGCCGGCGCGGGAGTACTGATGTTCTCGTCGTTTTCCTGGTCATTCGGCTCCATTCTCTCGCACGAGCTGAAATTGCCCCCTTCGCCCTTTCTGGCGGCGGCCATGGAGATGTTGGCCGGCGGCGCCTTGCTCTTGTTGCTGGGCGTCCTGATTGGGGAGGGCAGGCAGTTGCATTTCTGTGGAGTCGCCCTCCGCTCCTGGCTGGGTCTTTCATATCTGATTGTAGCGGGCTCGCTGCTCGGTTTCACGGCTTACATCTGGTTGTTGCGCACGGTAGCCACGGCGCGGGTTTCCACTTATGCTTTTGTGAACCCGGCCGTGGCGGTTTTCCTCGGCTGGGCTGTGGCAGGCGAGGCATTGACGGCTCGTGAGTTGCTGGCCAGCGCCACCATCATCGCCGGTGTAGCGCTCATCATCACCCACCGGCCAAGTCCCGTCGCCGTCACCCCGGACACGGAAGGCCTTCCGGCGGAGAGACCAGAAAGCAGAAACTAGAAACTGGAAAATCGAAATTGGCGGCCTTGTGGTCGAGCTTCTGATTTTCACTTTTGTTCTTTATCCTCTGCCGACTTCGCTAGTGGGTCAATTCGATGTAGAGGCGGCTTTACGCCGCCATTTGGCGAGATAAACTCGCCGCTACAGCATCAAATTGACCCACTACCCCGACTCCGGTGCTGTCCTAATTTCGGGTGTAGCGC
>JBAVYG010000022.1:0-4883 GCA_049698675.1 Terriglobia bacterium | reverse complement strand
GGCTCAAAGTGAGGCCGCAGTCGCCGCTCTGAGCGCCCTCGAAGCCGATCCCAGAAAGCTGGTGAGAAATGCGGGTTAGGTCCGCGCTCCCTGGAGTCCGAGCCGGGGATGTCGATGCAGTCGCGCGGCGTGCTTTGGCGGGCCGTGGCTTGGCCCGCTTCTTTACCCACAGCACGGGACACGGCGTAGGAATGGATACTCACGAGATGCCCCGGCTGGCCCGTGGTGAGAAGGCCCGGCTTCAAACCGGCCATGTGGTGACAGTTGAGCCTGGGGTTTACTTGCAAGGCTGGGGAGGAATCCGCGTCGAGGATACTATCTTAGTGGGGCCTGCTGGCCCGGAAGTGCTGACCCCCGCCCGCAAAGATCAGTGGGTCGTGGAATAGCAGTCGGAGAGTGAAGCAGATGGCCGGAAAGAAACCATCCCGTAGCGTCGAAGGAACCGAGAAGGTCTGGGGACTCAAGGAAATCGAACAGCTCATCGACGTCCTGATCGATCGTCAGGTGACTGAATTCGAGATGGAACAGGGCGGCGCGAAGATTCGCGTCAAGCGCGGAAACCACCCAGTTTCGAATTCGGTGGCCCCCGAAGCTTACCTGTCTACTTCTGGTGCTCCTACTCTGTCGCCGGTGCCTGCTTCGCCCTCCCCTGCGGCCCCAGAACCACTACCCGTCGCAGAATCCCTAACAGCCGAAACACCTGCAGAATCCACAGAAGATTTGCACGTCATGAAGTCGCCCATCGTCGGGACGTTTTACGCGGCCCCCGCGCCCAACGCTCCGCCATTCGCTCAGGTAGGTGACATGGTGCAGTTGGGCCAAGTGCTCTGTATCATTGAAGCCATGAAGCTTATGAACGAATTGGAATCTGAAGTCGCAGGAGAAATCGTTCGCATCTATGTGGAAAGTGGCCAGCCGGTCGAGTACGGGCAATCCCTGTTTGCGATCAAGCCCTCACGGAAGAAGTGAATCGAAACGAGCAATTGGAAAATCGAAACTGGAAAATCGAAAATCGAAAGTCGAAAATCGAAAGTCGAAAATCGAGACTGGAAATTGGAAACTGGAAGACGGAGCCCTGCGCAGGTTCTTGGTGGCTGGTTTCGGTCTTCACAGTCCCATATTCAAGGACCTACTAAGAGCTAACCAAGAGACGCACTGGTTTCGAGTTCCGAATTTCGAATTTCGATTTTCGAATTTCGAATTTCGAGTTTCGGTGTTCGCGGCCCACCATGTTTAGGAAGATCCTGATTGCCAATCGCGGTGAAATCGCCCTGCGGGTAATCTGCGCCTGCAAGGAGTTGGGGATTGAGACGGTGGCGGTCTATTCTGAAGCCGACCGGTACTCGCTTCACGTGCGCTTTGCGGACGAGGCCGTGTGCATCGGCCCTCCCCGCAGCGCGGACAGTTACCTCAACGTGGCGAGCATCATTTCCGCTGCAGAAATCACCGGCGCCGAGGCGATTCATCCTGGATACGGGTTCCTGGCGGAAAGCGCTTACTTCGCCGAGGTTTGCCAGGCCTCCAACCTGACCTTCATAGGTCCCCGTCCAGAGGCCATGCGGATGATGGGGGATAAGAACCAGGCGCGCCGGGCGATGGCGGAGCTGGGCCTGCCTGTTCTTCCCGGCTCCGAAGTCATTCAATCGGAAGCGATGGCGCTGGAAGAGGCCGAGCGCGCAGGGTATCCGGTCATCGTGAAGGCTGCGGCGGGCGGGGGAGGACGCGGGATGCGCATTGTCCGGACGCCCAGTGAGCTGCCGCATGCCATTCAAGCTGCCCAGAATGAGGCAGCGGCCTCGTTCGCTACCCCGGATGTTTACTTGGAGAAATACATCGAATCGCCTCGCCACATCGAGTTCCAGGTGCTGGGCGACCAGCACGGGAAGGTGGTGCATTTCGGCGAGCGGGAGTGTACGATTCAGCGCCGCCACCAGAAGCTGGTGGAAGAATCTCCTTCTACCCAACTTGACCAACAGGCAAGGGAGCGCGTGGGTGCGCAGGTCGTTCAGGCCCTACAAAAGATTGGTTACACCAATGCGGGGACGGTCGAGTTCCTGATGGACGAGAATCGCAAGCTTTACTTCCTGGAGATGAACACCCGCATCCAGGTCGAACACGCGGTGACCGAAATGGTGACGGGGGTCGATCTGGTGAAGATGCAGATTCACATCGCGGCAGGCAGCCATCTGGACTTTGAGGGGAAGACGCTTCGATTGCGCGGACATGCTATCGAGTGTCGGATTTGCGCCGAAAACCCGGCAAGCTTTGCTCCTTCAGCAGGCAAGGTGACGGCCTTTCACCCTCCCGGCGGGACAGGCGTCCGAGTGGATACTGCCGCCTACGCCGAATCCGTGATTCCCCCCTATTACGATTCTCTTATTGCTAAGCTGGTGGTGTGCGGCAACGACCGCTTGGAGGCGATAACCCGTATGGCCCGGGCCCTGGAGATGTTCATCATCGAGGGCATATCCACCAGTATCCCCGTACACCAGAAAATCATGGCTGATCCGGATTTTCGGGCAGGGAAGTTCGACACGCACTTCCTCAGGCGTTTCATCAAGAACAGTGATGATTTCATTTAGAGTTCTTTCCGATAATGCCCATGGGCTTTTCGATCCCACGCCTCTATGCCATAGTCGACCCCGCCAGGGCGGGCGGCCCTCTGCCCGCCGTGGTAGCGAGGGAACTCCTTTCGGCAGGCGTCCGCTTGATACAATTTCGTGACAAGCATGCGTCGTCCCGGCAACTCTACGAGACTTGCGCAGAACTGAAGGAACTCCTTCGGGACTCTGGTTGCAGCCTGATTGTGAACGACCGGGCTGACGTGGCACGGGCGACGGATGCCGACGGGGTTCACTTGGGCCAGGATGACCTGCCCGTCGAGATGGCACGCCGCGTTCTTGCACCGGACAGATTGATTGGGTGTTCTACCCACTCGGTGGGCCAGGTCGTTGAGGCGGACCGCTCGACGGCCGACTATATTGCTTTTGGTCCCATCTTTCCTACGGCCAGCAAAGAAAACCCCGACCCGGTGGTTGGGTTGGAGGGCTTGCGGGAGGCGCGGCGGGTTACTCGGAAGCCGTTAGTGGCGATCGGTGGGATAACTCAGCACAACGCCCGTGAGGTTCTTGCGGCCGGCGCGGATTCGGTGGCGGTGATTGGTGACCTTCTGAATGGACCTGACATCCGAGGACGGGCGCGAGAGATCTTGGGGGTCTTGAGCGACTAACTGAGGAGCAAGGAATCAGGAATCACGATTCAGGATTCGGGAGGTAGAAGCAAGCGTGGCGCAAGTATCACTCTGCAGCACTAGCAGTCAGCTTCTTCTTGCGCCGCGGCGATTTCTCCTCGTGTCGTCAACGCCTCCGTGTCCTCTGTGGCCAGAAAAGCCTCAACACAGAGGTCACTGAGATGCTCCGTGTGCTCTGTGTTAAAGCTTGAAAGGCACGGAAGACACAGAGAGTCTCGTTTTGATTGCGGCCAACAGCCGCGCTGTAGCACTAGTTCTGATCATCTTTTCGTGCGACGAGGATCTTCTACAATCGTCGCTTGGCCCTGGATGGCTGGAATTGCCGATTTTCGATTGAAGATTGCCGGTTGACAGCGGAGGAAGTTGCACTACTGCTTTTTCAATCGACAATCAGTAAGAGCAGGAGCCAGCCGGCGGCGAAATCACCCGGATTCACGATGGATAGAGGCTGAGAGCTGATGGCTGATAGCTGATAGCTGAATGCTGATGCCTGACGACAGACTCCTGAAGGTAGATGTTTTCAAGCGCGATGCCCGAACCCCGGCCCAACATGGCAACTTCCGCTTCCCTGAGCGCGACTTCCCAGACCCCTTCCTCTGAGTTGGTCAAGAGCCTCCACCTGTACGATTGCACGACGATCGTCATGGGCTCGATGATTGGCTCGGGGATTTTCATTGTAGCCGCTGAAATTGCTCGCGAGGTCCGGTCCCCGGGCCTTCTGCTGCTCTGTTGGGTCGTCAGCGGAATTATGACCGTTGCGGCGGCGGTAACTTACGGTGAACTGGCCGGAATGATGCCCACCGCCGGCGGGCAATACGTTTACTTGCGAGAGGCCTTCGGACCGCTTTTTGGATTTCTTTACGGCTGGACCCTTTTCCTGGTGATCCAGACCGGGACGCTGGCCGCGGTGGCGGTGGCTTTCGGGAAGTTCCTGGGCGTTCTGGTACCCTGGGTTTCGACGCAGAATCTTCTAATTGATTTTGGACGCATTGAGGTTTTTCACCATTCGGTTGCCGCGACCCTTTCTTCGCAGCAGCTGGTGGCGGTGCTTTCTCTGCTCTTCCTTAGCGTTCTAAACATCTTCGGGTTGCGCCTCGGGGCATGGGTGCAGAATGTCTTTACTACCCTCAAAGTGGCCACGCTGTTAGGGCTGGTGGCTTTTGGGCTATGGTGGTCGCATGTTCACCCCGCGTCGGCTGTCCAGAAGCAAAGCCTATGGGCTGGTGTGCATTGGAACCTGACTACGTTGACCGTTCTCTCCGTGGCCTTGGTCGGGCCGCTGTTCTCCTCCGATGCCTGGAATAACGTCACCTTTACAGGCAGCGAGATCGTCAACCCCAAGCGCAACCTGCCGCTGGCACTGTTTGTGGGTACAGCCACCGTGTGCTCTCTGTACGTGGCGTGTAACTGGGTCTATCTCCACGTCCTGCCATTCTTGGGAAGTCCGCTGGCTTCGGGAGCGTTAGGACGCGGCATCCAATACGCGGCAGAAGATAGGGTTGCGACCGCGGCGGCACAGGTCATGCTGGGCGGCAAAGGCGCGATTCTGATGGCGGCGGCAATCATGATTTCAACCTTCGGCTGTATGAATGGGCTGATCCTGGCGGGAGCCCGCGTTTACTACGCCATGGCA
>JBAVYG010000021.1:0-12090 GCA_049698675.1 Terriglobia bacterium | reverse complement strand
GCCCTGAACGCTCCGCCCTACGGGCTCCGCAGGGCTTCGCTCCGGGCAAGGCCAACGACAAAGAGAAAACCAAAAAGGGGACATTTCTAAAGAGCTTTGACATTCGAGGCCGGCGCGAATTGACGGGACACCGAGGGCGGTGTAGACTGCCTTGCTTGCTGCTCTGGGTCGGTTTCCAGCCTTCCCAGGGGAGTTTCTTGTTCCTCGAACGATCCAAGATCTGAAGATGGGGGTATGGACCATGGCAATCACTGTATTTGAATACTATCACGAGAATCGCGAGCGGTTTCTGCAAGGCTTAACGAGCCTGTTGAAGATTCCAAGCATCAGCACTCTTCCTGAACACAAGCCGGATATCCGGCGCGCTGTCGAGTTTCTGGCGAACGAGCTTCGGGAAATGGGCATGAAGAACGTCGAAATCATCGAAGGCAAGGAGAGCCAGCATCCGCTTCTTTATGCGGAATGGTTGGAGGCGTCCGGCAGGCCGACATTGCTGCTTTACGGGCACTACGACGTACAACCACCCGATCCCCTTGAGGAATGGGTGTCGCCGCCGTTCGAGCCTGCCATTCGCAATGACAACCTCTATGCCCGTGGCGCCGTCGATGACAAAGGGCAGACCTATCTCTTGGTCAAAGCGGTGGAAGGATTCCTGAAGACCGAAGGCAAGCTGCCGATCAACATCAAGTTTCTGCTCGAGGGCGAAGAGGAAGTGGGGGGCGAGCACATCGAGGAATACGTGCCGGCCCATCCGGAGCGGCTGAAAGCTGACGCGGCGCTGATCTGCGACACGGAAATGTTCGCGCCGGAACTGCCCACGATCACCACCGGCCTGCGCGGCCTCGTTTACACCGAACTGGAAGCGCGCGGGGCCGCCCACGACCTGCATTCCGGGTCTTATGGCGGAGCTGCTCCCAACCCGTTCCAGGCCCTGGCGGAGATGGTCAACAACCTCAAGGGGCCGGATGGAAAGATCCGAATTCCAGGCTTTTACCAGCGCGTGAAAAAACCGAGCGCTAAGGAATCGGCTGCATGGGCGCGGTTACCTTTCAACGAGAAGGAATTCCTGCGAAAGGAAATCGGCGCCAGTGCCTTGACCGGAGAGAAAGGCTACTCGGTGCTGGAACGTGTTTGGGCCAGGCCGACACTGGAAGTCCACGGCTTCCGAGGTGGCTTCACGGGCGAAGGCGCCAAGACGGTTATTCCCGCCGTTGGTGTGGCCAAAATCAGTATGCGGCTGGTTCCGGACATGAACCCCAAAGAAGTGATCCGGCAATACACCACCTATGTGAAGAAGATCACGCCCAAGGGCATCAAGACGTCGGTGCGGGTGATCAGTTCGGCTCCCGCGTCCGTGGTGAGCACGGAGAGCCGGTGGATCGCTGCCGCTGCCGAGGCCATGGAACAGGTCTTCAAGAACAAGACGGTCTACATCCGCTCGGGCGGATCCATCCCCATCGTGGGTGTTTTCCAGAAAAATCTGAAAATACCCAGCGTGATGATGGGCTTCGGTTTGCCGGACGACAACCTGCACGCCCCCAATGAGAAATTCCACCTGCCCAATTTCTATCGCGGGATTGACGCGGTGGGGCGATATTTCCAGTTCCTGGGGCGGTAGGGCGGAAGGGCACGTCATCGAGGTCGTAGGGGCGGTCCCGTGTGATTGCCCCCTTTTTGTGTTCTCAGGTTCTGCCTTTCAAACGTTCGATGAGGAAGCACTCCTCACCTTCGCCGAAGATGCGGTAGAGCACCGCACTCCAAGGAGCACCTGTGCCTGAATTCAAACCCTTCGTTCCCTACGATTCCAAAGAGCCTGAGTTCACAATCAAAGCCGTTGTGGCCGGTATCTTCATGGCCGCCATTTTCGGCGCGGCAAACGCCTACTTGGGCATGAAGGCCGGCCAGACGGTAGCGGCCACGATTCCAGCGGCGGTGATTGCCATCGCGTTGTTTCGTTTGCCCTTCTTTCGCGGCGGCGTGCTGGAGCAGAACCTGACGCGCACCGCCGCCTCGGTGGGTGAAGCGCTGGTGGCCGGGGCAATTTTCACCATCCCTGCCTTCATGATGGTCAATGTGGGCGGGCAGCGGCTCTGGACTGACTTGCGAGGTCATTACTGGACCGGCACGTTCATTCTCTTTGCGGGCGGCTTGCTGGGAGTATTCTTCATCATCATCCTGCGGCGCCCCCTGTGCGTTGATTCACCTGACCTGCCTTTTCCTGAAAGCACGGCTAGCGCCGAAATCGTGAAAGCCGGTCAGAAGGGCGCCACCGATGCTCCCAAATACATTTTCGGCGCCATGGCATTGGGCGCCTTCCTGCAGTTGCTCAAGGACGACAAAGGCTTCCAGGTTTTTCGGGATTCGGTCAGTGGTTTCTGGAAGTTCCCCAAATCGGTTGTCAACTATTTCGGATATCAGAAAGAACTCCTGGGCCGCGTGCCTTACACGGGAGGCATTGCTTACTCGACCCCCTCCGTTTCCCCGGCGCTCATCGGCATTGGATACATCATCGGACCGCGCTTGTCGGCGATCAATTTCTCAGGGGGCGTCATCGCCTGGCTGGTGCTGATTCCGCTGGTTCTGTTCATCGATCCCGACTTGCCACACCGCATCGGGGCGACAACCGGAGGCACGGCGCCCTGGGACTTGGCGAGCTATACCGTTTGGTACAACGTGGTCCGTCCTATCGCCGTCGGGGCGATGCTGGTGGGGGCGGCTTATACGCTCTATAGCATGCGGGAGTCGATTCTTACCTCCATCCGTGGGGCTTTTCATGCTTCCGCAGAGAGCGGCGAACACGCGGCAGCACGCACGCGGCTGGATATCGACATCCCCATCAAGTGGATCATCATTGCCATCGCCGCCCTCGTTATCCCGATTACGGTCATCTACAAATACTTCGCGCAGAGCTGGACCGCGGCCGTCATGGCGGCGATTGTGATGACCCTCACCGGCTTCTTCCTTGCCGCGGTGGGCGGTTACCTGGTGGGGTTGGTGGGCTCCTCGAATCAGCCCGTCAGCGGTCTGACCCTGGCCGCCCTGGTTGTCGCCGCGTTGATGATGGTGGCCATCGGAGTGAAAGGCCTGGGCGGAGTCGCCGCGGTGCTGGGTGTGGCCTCGGTGGTTTGCTGCGCGTGCTGTGTTTCCGGCAGCCTGATTCAGGACCTGAAGGCTGGATATCTGCTCGGCGGGACGCCGTGGAAGATGGAAATCGTCGAGGTGCTGAGCGTCACCGCCGTTTCCTTTTTCCTGTTGCTGCCCATCATCGCCCTGCACGAAGCGAACCTCGCCACGGGCGGCATCGGCGGCAAGTTGCTGCCCGCGCCACAAGCCGGCCTCATGGCCCAGCTCGCGCAGGGTATCGTAGGTGGACAAATGGCTTGGGGGTTGCTCCTGATGGGATGCTTCTTCGGCGTGGCGCTGGTGATGATTGGCGCGCCTTCTCCGATGCTCATCGCCGTGGGCATGTACCTGCCCCTCGAAACCAGCGGGGCCATATTCGTGGGTGGCGCCTTGAAGTGGGCCGCCGACCAGTGGGCGGCGCGCAAGAAGCTCGCTACAGAAGAAAAGGCGAAATTCGATGAGCGAGGAACGCTCCTGGCTTCCGGATTCATCGCTGGCGAGGCCATCACGGGTATTCTGCTCGCCGCCCTGTTCCTCACCGGCGTCTCCTCCATCACCAAGGTCGTCACCGGCCTCGATGAGTTGCCCTTCCTGGCCAACTGGGGCGGTTGGATTTCCCTCGTGGCGTTCGCAATCATCGCCTACATCTTGGTTCGGGTGCCGTTGCGGAAGCTGAACAAAGCCAATTGAAGACCGCTCACTGCTGACAGCGCAAGAGCTGCGGGGACCGCAGTTGCCCGGGAGCATGAGGGTTCGTAATTTCCTTGTAGTAAATTGTGAGGTAAACTCTTCCGGGGTGTTGCAGTACAGAAGAACCGGGAGCGCGCAAGCCCGGCGGCCATCTATGCCACCCACAGAAACACGGGGCGAGCGCAGAGACAGGCAAAGCGCGAAGAACAACGAGAGGAGGAATTATGACCAAGAACGAGTACTACGAAATTGTGATGGATAACTACCGGCCGGTGGAAAAGCTAATCGGCATGGTTCCGGCGGACAAACTCAACTGGAGGCCCGGTCCCACGTTCATGAGCGTTGGCCAGTTGCTTTGCCACCTGGGCGATGGTCTGGGCGGCGGATTTGAGATGATGTTCAGCGGCAAGTGGCCCTCGATGGAAGAAATGGCAGAAGGCATGAAGCTGGAGAACCTTCCTTCCTGTAGTCCCCAGGAGGGCCTGGACAAGCTCGAAAAGGACAAGAAAACCCTGCGCCAGGTTCTGGATGGCATGAGCGAGGAGGACTTCACCAACAAAGTCCTCTCCGTGCCGTGGGGCTGGAAGGCCAAGATGGAGCGTATGGCCATAGGCTTCCTCGAGCACTTTACCAATCACAAGATGCAACTCTTCACCTACTTGAAGCTGCTCGGCCTGCCCGTGAATACGGAGACGCTTTACGGAATGTAGGAAGATCAACCCACTCCTCTTGTAGGGGCGAGCAGCTCTTCCCCCAGGGCCGAACGCCGTTTGGCCCTACAACACCTGTTCAGCGTGGGGCAAGCTGGGTAGGGCAAGCCCTACCCCTACGTCTGGCTAGTGTAGGGGGACGGCTTGCCGTCCCCTGCCTGTTAGGTGATAAGGCTGCGGTGATGATTTACTTGAGAAGAGTCACCACGGCGACGGCCAGCCCTCGCAACGTAATCTGGTCGGCATTCAGGCGAGCCGTTGCCGGCGGTTGGAAGCCTGTTGTCTGATCCACATACACGACCTCTGCCCCGTTGCTCTCCGCAATCGACAAATCAAAATTCCGGTCTCGCTCGTTGACCAGCAACAGCTTGCGCTTGCCGTCGCGAGTCACAAAGCCCTGGGCGTAGACGTGGGGGATTGCAGAAGCCGTGTCCACCAGCTTGTCTCCGGTGCCGAAGTTGTCATGGAGCAGCTTCAACACCCAGTAACGGGCGTTGGGTTGCCCTGTGTTCCAATCCACCATGGATACGCCAGGAAACTGGGAGGGGTAACCAACCATTTGAGATTCACCCGCCACGTCAATCCCGAAGCGTGCCAGCTCCCCATACAGGTAGCCATAAACTGCCCCGCAGAGGTTCCAGTAGGAATCGGGGATCGCTTTGCGAGGCACCGCATTGTCGTTAGCCGGAATGCATCCCAGTTCGTCGAGGTCGGTTTGTGTCTTCGGGGACAGGCGCTGCCGAATTGACTCTAAATACCGGACGGAATTGAGAAAGCCGGCAGCCTGATCGAAGAAAGTGTACTGCTGCACCTCCGGACTCTGGTCAGCCGTCGGATTAGCGTAGAAGTGGTAGGAAATCATATCCACCGGGATCCCAGGCTTGTGGTTCTTTGGGTTAAGGAAGTATTCGAAGTATCCCGGTATATTCTCTTCAAGGAATGTGTTGGGAGAGGTCCCTGCCAGAGCCACGCCTACAAACTTCATTTGCGGTTCCACGTGTCGAATTGAACTCACGATAGCGTCGTAGACCCGGGTATATGTTTCAGGCGACATCTGGTGCTCAAAATCGACCTCGTTCAACACCTCCCAGCACTCGATTTTATAATGATGACCGGACTCGTGGCGCTTCCCGTATTCGTCCGTGAATCCGCCTTTCGTATACCAACTCACCAGCCGTGCGTAGTAGTCCCCAACTTCTTTCAAGCTCGCATCCCGGAACTCTGTTCCTTTCTCGTAGTCCCAGGTCACTTGGTCCGGATCGGCGGGATAAGGCACCGGCTTCTCCGCCTTGAACATCCACTGGGGGATGGTGCTGAAGTTGAGGATCACGGAGTGCCCCGCCGTGGCGTTCATGAAATCCTCCATCATGGGGTCGATAAGGGAAAAGTCCCAGGAAGTCTTACCGTCTTGGGGAGGTTCGAGTTCGGCAACCCCCAGCTTGGGGTAGGGCAACCAGGGCACGTAGCGCACATAATCTGCACCAAGCTCGTGCAGGGCTTGAAAGACCCGATCGTGAATCAGCGAACCCCGACGCAAGGGAGGGTTCACGACAACTTGCAGTGTGGGCGTGGTCTTGGATACTGTTACCACCTTGTTCCAGTTGACGGTGACCTTGGCCTTTTCTGCGGGCGCCGGCTTTGACACGGTTTCTTTTCGTGAACAGGCAGTTAGGAAAATTATCAGACAAATAGAGAGCAAAGCGAGTGGTCGAATAGCTCTATCAATTCTCATGGCAGTGCCTCCAAAAGGGGAATCCGTTCTTCCAGATAGATTCGGGATAAGACGCGAGGCTGAGTTTATTATGCATTTAGTACAAATTTTCGGCATCCTGGCGGACCAGGGCGAGTGTTGTGGTTTTCTGTTCCCTTATCAGAAATGCGCCGAACCGAACTTTCCAGGCAGAATGATAGGTACCCGGACGCGGGCTAAAAGTTCTCCAGGACTTCTGTGACGAGGGTGCGGGCGACATCGCGGGACAGGCGGTCGAGCGCAGCTTGGTCTTCTTGGAAGAGTCCGGAGGTAGTTTGGCTCACCTGATACTCTTCCCTGAAGACGAAGTTCGGGTTTGCATAAACCACCTTCTTGCTGTGCAAGTCCTCGAGCTTTACGTCGGCTGTGACCTGAATCTGGAGCGACGAGGCGCGCCCTGTACTCAGGTCAAAGGTGATAACGCCTGAACGTACGTCCTTGACGGTTCCCTTCAAGATAGCATCGGCCCCGGTTGGATTGGGCGTAATCCGGAATTTCGTTCGCTCGATGAACTCGCGGCTGATGGCGGCAGCGAGCTTCTCTTCGATGCGAAAGGTGGAAGATTGGTTGACGAAGATGGGGACGGCGATGGTTTTAATGTCGGGGGGTAAGCGGTCTCCGCGTCCGGCAACCTGATACCCGCAGGAAAGAAGGAAAAGCAAGACACCAAGGGCAAGAGGCCAAAGGCAATGCCGCCCGAACTGTTCATAACCAGCGCTCATACACGTTCTATCTCTGTCATTCCGAGCGAAGCGAGGAATCTCGCTCTGATAAGTCGAAAAGTCGAGAGTCGAAGGTTGAGGAGCTAAGAACTTTTCGACTCTCGACCCTCGACTCCTCGACTTGTAGGCAGAGCGAGATTCCTCGCTTCGCTCGGAATGACAGGCTGTGCGGGTTTTTTCGCACCCTGCTATAAGGCGATTCGGTGGCGAAGACTCTCCGCGACCTCGACCGCGTTCAGGGCCGCAAGACGAAGATTATCAGCGACGGCCCAAATCCAGAGGCCGGTCGGGTGGTCCGGATCAGCCGTTACACTATCCACCAGGATTTTGTCCGAACCAGTGACCTCGACTTGGGTGGGCGAGTCCTGTGAGCGACGCCGCATTTGGACTCGCTCTCCCTGCAAAGCCTCTCCGGCCTTTTCTGCTGCCACGGGCTGACCCGTCTCGATGAAAAGGGAAACCGCAAGCGAATAAAACACGGGAACTTGAAAGAGGCGCAAAGCGGGCAGCGGAACCCTTTCCTGCAAGTATTCCTTGAGCTGCTGCCGGAGACGATTTTCGAGAGCCAGCAGTTCACTTCCACCCGTCCCGCCCGGACGCGACAACAAGTTAAAGGCCAACTGCGCGCCAAAAACCTTGCGCTGAATCTTCTGGAAGCTGAGCAGGCTTACGGTCTGCTTCTGAAGCTCTTCAATCCCGTGCGACCCGATCTCGGAGACCGAAGTGAAGATATTAGCAACGGCGCTCTTCAAGGGGAAGCGTGCTGCCAGGCGCAGCAGTAAAGTGCTGATTACAATCGTGGCGGGGCGAGCAGAAACATAAACCCGACTTTCGCCTCCTTCCTCTTTTTCCCCTAGCGGAAAACACCGGTCGAGGAATGGCACGCTCACCACTTTCCGGGGGAGGGGGATCTGCGCTTCCGCCGCCTCTTCGCCGGGCGCTGCGAGGCTGAGGTCAATGATGAAACAAGCGGGCCGCCCTTGGCCCGAGGCTTGGGCGGGATCCAGGAAGGAAGGCATCTGACGAGACCGCGCCGCAATAAAGGCAAAATCAAGCTCGGAGGCAGTAACATGCTCGTCAAGAACCGAGGTTTTCGATCCCTCACGCAAATCCAGGATTGGCAATTCGAGTTCATCTTCTTCGTCCGAGAACGTAACCAGGCGGGAGAAAGGAAAGTGGTATTCCTCCAGCACATTTAGAAGCTCTTTGCCAAGAAGGGAAGATGCGCCCACGACCGCGATCCGGTATCCCTGTTGGGAGGTTTTCATGCTGCGTGAACCTCTTGCGGCGCGGGAGGATGGGGGCGGAACTTCGAGGTGATCCGAAGAATGATGCCGGAAAGGGCGTAAGTAAGGGCGATGATCAGGAGGACGGGTTCAGAATATACCCAAATGGCCCAGATGATGAGCCCCAGGAATATGATGGCGATGTAAGAGCGGCGCCTTCGCAAGTCCAGCGTTTTAAAGCTGTAATAACGCATCCTACTCACCATCAAGAAGGCCAGAATGGCTACCACCCCCATCCAGCCCAAGCTGTAAACCCAGTGGTTGAGTGGCGTCTTTTCCCAGTGGACGATGGCCGCAATCGTTCCCGCCGCAGCCGGGATAGGCATGCCCACAAAATACCGGCGGTCAGCAGTGGGTTTGACGCTCTCGATGTTGAATCGCCCCAGGCGCGCAGCCCCGCATATCACATAAGCGAAGGTCACAATCCAACCCGCTTGAGGTAGGTGCTGGATCAGCGGCGGTCCGAAAATCTCGCCTATCGCGCGGATGCCCCAGGCATAGGCCAGGATGGCGGGGGCAACACCGAAAGTTATGACATCGGCCAGAGAATCGAGCTCCCGGCCAAAAGCGGATGTGGCATTGGTCAGCCGCGCAATTCGACCGTCCAGCCCGTCGAATAGAATCGCCCATCCGATGGCCTTTGCGGCGTCATCGAACGCCACCGCGCTCAGTCCTTCAACCCCGCCCGCCGTCATGGCCAGAGAGCCTCGTAGCGCTGCCAGGATGGCGTAATAGCCGCAGACCAAGGTGCCTACCGTGAACAGGCTGGGCAGAATATAGACGCCCCGCCGCATTCCGCCCTTCTTATTGAATTTGAGATTTGGTGTGGCTGGTTCCAAGGATGCTGCTCCCTGCCCGGACGTGATCTCCGACCTTGATGCTCAATGCCACATCCGGTTCCATGAGAACATCAACACGCGATCCGAACTTGATCAGGCCAACGCGCTCTCCGCGCTCCAGAGAGTCGCCGGCACGTTTCCAGAATACTATTCGGCGCGCGAGTATTCCAGCAATTTGCTTGACCACGATCTGACCTTGCTCACCCTCGAGGGTGAAAACGTTCTGCTCGTTCTCAACCGAAGCGGCTTCCCGTAAGGCCACCCGAAACGCCCCTTTTCGATAGGAAACCTCTCGGACTACGCCTGCAATGGGGGCCCGATTGACGTGCACGTCCAGAGGGGACATGAAAATGCTGACGCGGCACACCGGGCGGCCTTCGTAGCTCTCCTGGACGACTTGCACGATGCGACCGTCGGCGGGAGAAATGATGGCTTGAGCTTGAGTAGGAATCGGGCGCTCAGGATCACGAAAGAAGTTGAGTAGCAGGAAGGCAAAGACCAGAAAGAAGATGGCGCAGACTAGCAGGAAAGGGCTTCGCTCCCGGAGCCAGAAGCCGAGAAGACCGCCGGAGATGAGCACCGGCGGAAGACCGTACCAATATCCCTCCTGCAGCATGTATCTTTGAGTGTCAGCCCCGGAGCTTTTCGCTTCCTCATCGAGCCGCCTGCGCGCATACTTCAACGGGTGTTGGCTTTGCCCGCCTGGGGCAGAATTTCTCCCCGCGAACTCGCGGGCTGGCCGAGGGCGGCTAGTACACTGTCTGGGCTTGCCGTACCAGCAATTCCATCTGGTCCTTCACCCGCAGTTTCAGCTTCTTCAGCCGTACTTCTTCGAGTTTTTCCTCTTCCGTAAGGAAGATCTTTGCCGCAAGTTGGTTAAGCTGGGAAGCGTAGCGGGTGTGCTCTTCACGAAGGTGTCGATATTCTGGGTTGTTGGCCATCAATTCCTCCCGGATGGCCTCGGCAGGAGTGCTCACGGGTGTGCCACCTCCCCATTTGATTTGATACCGTATCAGGCTAGCATACCAAACAGGTCCATTCAAGCCGAAAAACGCTCCAATGAGAAAGTCGGGTGATAACTTCCTGTCTAAGGTACGGACTTTGTTGGCTTCGTAGCGCCGCCGTCACGACGGTATGGTTGGGTGCCGGCAAGATGCCGGCGCTACAGCAGGCAAGTTTCCCATAATTCGGGTCGCCTATTCGGTAGCTGAAACCTCGACAGGCGGCGAGAGCTTCAGAAATAGGACCAGCCCATCTTCTCGTGGATCGTTGTAGTAATCCCTTCGCCGGGAGCACAGGCCGAACCCTGCGGAATAATAGAGCCGTTGTGCCGGCATGTTTGAGGCGCGTACTTCCAGGTAAATCTGCTTTGCACCCTGCTCCAACAGCCGTCTGCGCCCTTCGGCGAGAAGTTCCCATCCCGCGCCTTGCCGCTGATGAGCCGGATCGACGGCCATGTTCCTGAGCTCTGCCTCGTCGATGACGCGGTGGAAAGCCACGAATCCCACAATCTTGGGTGGAGTCACCGTATCGAGCTCGGCGACCAGGATTAATCCCAAAGGGTCGCCTGCCAGGTTTGCGTAGTCTGCTTGAGTCCATCGGGAGGCTTGAGGGGTCTTGTTCTGAATGCCGATGATTGCTGCAAGATCCTCTTTGCAGAGCTTACGAATTCGCATCGAAACCCCTGAATCCTGAGTCTCGAAATTCGAAACTCGAAACTCGAAATTAAAGTCCAGGAGTTTCAAATCTCGATTTTCGAATTTCGATTTTCGAGGCTGAATACTGCTCTACCCTTTCCAATTCAATTCTGCATCGGGCCGCCGAATATAATGGGCATCAAGGTCGCTGGCCGCCTGCTGTTTTCCTGTCCGGTAGTCCCGGAAACCAAGACGCGCGACAGACTCGACCAGCATCCCCGTAACCGCCTGCCACTGGAACGAACTGGAAAGGTTTTCACGAAGGGCGAGAGCTGCCCGATCGTGCCCCCTGACCACGCACGTTGCCCTCACCCCTTCGGGGAGGCGACTGGTGAGGAAGGGGTCCAGCTCTTCCGGTTTCAGCAACCTGCCTTCATCAGCGGGCAAGTAACAGGGTTGGCAGTCTGTGTCCCCCTGGGATGGGCGATAGAAGAGCCCCACAAAAAACTCTCCCCGGCGCGCATCTAGGATGGAGGTGGCCCAGTCCGTCCGTATTTGAGCTGCTTCGACGAGGGCTTCCAATACCGAGACCCCGCGAACTGGCAACCCGAATGCCTTCGCCCAACCCTGTGCTGCGGCCAAACCGACGCGGATTCCTGTGAAGGATCCCGGCCCGGTAGCGACCGCGATCAGTCCCATGTCGGCCAGACCTCGTACAGGCACGCCATGGCGCACCTTAGCTTCTTCGATGGCCTGGTCCACCATGTAGAACAGGCTGACGGAGTAGCGGTTCGCCGGACCGTCATTCGCGACACGCGCCAGACATTCATGGTCACGAAAGATGCCCACGCCTCCGGCTTCGCTTGTGGTATCCAACGCCAGAATCAACATCGCGAGCTATTATACGTTGGCCGAGCGGCCGGTGTGGGTAAAAGCTGTGTCCGCTTGAGTGGCCGCGAAGCTCCTTCCTCCTAAGTTTCCTATGGCCGGGTTTTTCGGTCATAACCACGCCAACTGCCGTTTCCCTCCCGGAAAACGAGAGCTGTAAGGCTGATTGTAGGGCCGAGTGAGGCTGGAAACGAACGGCCGGGCGAAAGCGTATGCTACAATTGCCTTCCGGTGCAAAGCCAGTGCGCGAAAGCAGGGATCTGGCTGACACTAACGGCTACACACACTTGGAGTTGTTCTGGCTTCGACCTGCGATTCTTGAATTGTAAGGCAACGCTGGGAATTTCAAATACTTTTGGCAAAGTGGTCGGCAACATGTTGTAGGCGGGCGCGGATGTTCTCCCCCACCCACCACATACCACCTACTGCCTTTCCTCTCTATGGC
>JBAVYG010000020.1:0-26739 GCA_049698675.1 Terriglobia bacterium | reverse complement strand
GGACTATTTCAATTAGGATTCTGCCCAGTGAGAAGACTATACGCTTGCCGGTACTTTTCACTGGTTTTTTCCACCACCTCAGGCGGAAGGGGAGGTGGGGGAGGTTGTTTGTTCCAGTGAAGCGATTCGAGGTAATCGCGCACGAACTGCTTGTCGAACGAAGGCTGCGGCTTGCCCGGCTGGTAGCCCTGCTGGGGCCAGAAGCGGGAGGAGTCCGGAGTCAGGACTTCGTCGATGAGGAGGATGTCATTCCCGTTCCGTCCCCATTCAAACTTGGTGTCGGCGATGATGATGCCCCGTCCTGCCGCGAAATCGCTGGCCTTCGAATAGAGTTCCAGGCTATAGTCGCGCAGTTCTTGGGCGGTCTCCCTCCCCACTCTCGAGATGGCCTCCTCCCAGGTGATATTTTCGTCGTGGCCCGTTGAGGCTTTTGTCGCCGGTGTGAAAATCGGCTGGTCGAATTTGGACCCCTCGCTCAGTCCCGCAGGCAGTTCGATGCCGCAAACTCTTCCTGTGACGCGGTACTCCTTAAGTCCTGAGCCCGCCAAGTATCCCCGGACAACACACTCGATGGGAAAGGGTTCGGCCTTCTGCACCAGCATCGACCGACCTTCCAATTGATCGGCAAACGGCTGAAGCTCGGAGGGGTAATCCTCCAGCTTGGAGCTCAGAAAGTGGTTGGGGAAGGACTTCCCGAACATCTCGAACCAGAAGCACGAGAGCTGCGTCAAAACCCAGCCCTTGCCCGGGATGCCTTCTCCCATGACCACATCGAAGGCCGACAGACGGTCTGTGGCGACAATCACAAGCTGCCCCGGCCCGGCCTCATAGACATCTCGAACTTTGCCGCGGGAGAAAAGCCTAACTCCGTGCAATCTGGTCTCCGTGAGAACGGGTTGTCTAGTTGTTTGCATGGCGGTGGCTCAGAGCATCCGCCATTCTAAAACATCAGCAGGAGTTGTCAACGAAAAAAGAGGCCCGATCAGTTTTAATTGAGCCTACTGGATGTGGGGGCGAGGATGCAGTGAAACACGAGAGGAAGAAGCCGGGAGCCCGAGGCCAGGAGTCAGAAGTCAGGAGTCAGAAGTCAGAAGCGCCTTCGTGTCATTCTGAGCGAAGCGAAGAATCTGAGCAGTTGTTCTCGGCTCCAACCAAACTGCCAGGATTCTTCGCCGCGCCGAAAGTCACGTCATTCCCGCGAAAGCGGGAATCCGCCGGACGTGGGTCCCCGCATACGCGAGGACGACGTTCGCGCTTCGGTGGGTTTCTAATCCCTGAAGACCGCAGAGCTTGGCTCTGGGCCAGCAAGCGGACGTTAGGCCATCTGAGGATTCGGGGCCAGACTTGCTAACTTCCGGATTGCCGACCATCCGCCCGGAACCACGGGCCGGCACATCGGCAGGATGGGCGTTTCAAGGCCAAGTGGATTGCTTAGCTCCGGGCTACGACGGCTTTCGTGCCGCGTTTCAATAGGAAACGAAGCGTCGCCCGGACGAAGCCCAGGTTTTTGAGCCCCAAGGGGGCGATCTAACAGAGCCCAGGCTGAAGGCCTGGGTCAGCAAGGCGCCCATCAACCTCGAGCCCTGAAGGGGCGACCTACCCAATCCCCCAGACCAACCTTCGCCACGGAGGCACTGAGGCACAGAGGAAAACCGGCGGATGCTCCGCGCCACAGGCTGCCAGGGCGGGCGGACGGGCGGACGGACTCCCCTCCTGATTCTGGAGGGGTCGAAGCGCTCAGCGACGGGGGTAGTTACCGGACCCTGATTCCCAATCCCTAATCCCTAGTGGGAGGCGGCCGAAGCTCTGACGTCGGCAAATCGGAAATGTGGTGTCCCGGTTTTCCTCGGGAAAAGGTACCTGACACCTTTTCCACCCGCGGGGCTTGATAAACCGGATCAGAAAGCGTACAATTGTACGGTATGGTTTCTCTGGTTGTTGATACTTCGGTCCTGCTCGCGGTGCTGCTGAACGAACCCACGCGGCGGGCGCTGGTTAACGCCACGGAAGGATACAGTCTGGTGGGGGCGCCCTCCTTACCTTGGGAGATCGGCAATGCCCTGGTGGCGGGCGTTCGTCGCAAGCGGATATCCGCGGCGGACGTGCAGCAAGCTTGGGCAAGCTATCAGTCTGTGCCTGTGCGCCTGGCCCATATTGATGCCGGCCGCGCTGTTAACCTTGCTTTGGAATCCGGGCTGTACGCCTATGACGGCTACGTGTTGCAAACCGCGCTCGCCGAAGGGCTGGCGCTCCTGACCCTGGATCTTGGACTGGCACGGGCCGCACAAAAGATCGGCGTGAAATTGCAGGAGTTTTGAGATGAAAGTATATAACTATTCGGAAGCAAGGCAGCAACTGACGGAACTGCTGAACCGCGCCAGCCGCGAAGGGGGAGTGGAGATTCGCCGCCGCGATGGGCAGGCCTTTTTGGTCCGCCCGGCCGCGCCTTCCGGTTCACCGCTGGACGTGCCGGGCATCGATGCGGGTCTCTCCCGGAAAGAAATTCTGGATCTGGTGCGCGAGAGTCGTCGATCGACCGGTCGGCTCCTGCGCAAGAGCCGCGCGCCGCACAAATCCCCGCACCGCGGAAAGCGGTCGCCGAGCCGCCAAGGCTCTGCCCTCAATCCCACCTAGAGGAAGAAAACGGTACCTGACACTGTTTCCTGTCGGTACCTGACACCGTTTCCTCTTGACACCGTTTCTCCCCACCGTCCCCCCCCCACCGTTTTTCCCACCTTTTCCTCCACTCTGTCCAGTTAGAGGTGCTATACTCCGCGCTAGAATTGCGGATGTCCCCACAGCAGGAGTGAAAACATGCCAGGAGATGACCTCTCGGTGAGGCGGGCGCGAAACATTCGACGCGCCCTAGTCGCTCTGATTGATCAGAGCCAGATTCGTCCGAGAAAGTACCCCCACCTAGAATCAATTTCACTGGCCTTATTCGCTCGGATGGCTGAACTACACGAGACGATCTGTCTGCTGGCATCCAGGAAGCGGCTTAGAGACGCTGTCATCCTCGCAAGAACGCTCTGCGAAGCAAATATTACGCTGTACTGGCTAACGAACGAGCAAGAGAGCGACCAACGAATCGACCGCTATGTTACGTTTGGCGGACAGGTGCAGCTGCTGAATATGGAACGAGCCAAGAAATACTTCCGCTACGATTACGTACCCAAAAACAGGTTGGAGATTGATCTCCTCGAAGACGCCAGGGTTCGTTTTCAAAACGACCGCTACAAGTGGAACAACGTACCGATCAGTAAAATGGCAGCCGAGCGCGATATATACGACCCCGTGTCCACGGGAACGCCGCCTAGCATGCAACCTGTGTATGAATTGTTCTACTATTGGTGTTCTCTACTCGCACATCCGTGCATCAAGGCGATCGAGAACTTCTTGCCACGTTGGGGGGTGCCGTTCAAGTGTTTCCAACCGAGCGCCCACCAGACGGTGCCCGAGATGCACGTTGTCTTCCTGTCGACCTGTTGGTTATTCTCCATGGCGGTCAGAATCTCGAAAATAACCCTGGTTCGAAAGGGAGACCAACTGGATCGAATCTGGGAGAGGCTCAAAAGAAAATAGGGGGAAGAAACGGCAGGCTGGCGCAGAGCGAGCCCAGCTCTGCGATTTCGAGCGGTTCAAGCAAGCTGGCCCAACGTCAAGCCGAGGTGAGTCGCAGAGCTGGGCTCGCTCTGCGCCAGCCTGCCCGGACCGCAGGATTTGCATCTTCAGGCCCCTGATGGCTCTCTCATCCCTCGTTCGTGATTCTCGCCGTCCTGTCGGGAGGTCGCTAGAATGAAGGCCTACACTTCGATAATTTTCCCACCCCTCCGCGCCACCGGAAACGAAATAGTACAGATGACATTATCTGCCGCTTTGCGTAGGCGTGGCGTTGAGTTTCTATACTATTTGGCACATCGTGACGATGTTCCCAGTATCCTCCAGCGAGGAATCCTATCGTATAACATGGTAATGCGAGCGGGATTTCAACATCAATCGATTGCCAACAAAAGCGTCCAAAGGCGTAGAGATGTGAAGGAAGTCTTCGGCTTGTCCATCCATGACTACGTGCCGCTCTACTTGGTCCGGCGTAATCCAATGCTAGTAAAGGTCTGGCAAGATTTCCCCGGAGATTTCGCCTACGTGAGAATTAACTTGGAGGCAGCAGACAAAGGCTGCACAACGTTTTCTGATGGCAATGCCGCTTCCGATGCGACCTGCTTCTTTCGAAAACTGTCCAAAGTTGATGAAATACCATGGGAGGTTCTACGAAGCGAATGGTGGAACGATTTCCCTGACGGCAAACGCCAAAGGTGTGCGGAGATTCTTATTCCCAAGAACGTGGAACCACGGTTCATCTTTGACGTGAAATGCTTTAAGCCCGTCCCTGTTGACCCCCGGTATTCACGGTTGGTGAAGGTTGACCAGAAGTTTCTTCGGTGGCAGTCATCTAGCCCACCACGCCAGCCGTGGGACTTGAGTTGGTGAAGGTTGGCCGGAAGTTTCTTCGGTGGCAGAGCTAAACCAACATGCTGACATTCAGCCCAGATTGGACAGTCTTTGACGCCCCGGTGCAGACGATTGTCAACACCGTGAACTGTGTGGGCGTGATGGGAAAGGGACTTGCGCTTGAGGTCAAGAACCGTTTCCCTGTTGTATATCTCAAGTATCGGAAAGCATGTGAAAGTGAAACACTCGATATCGGGAAGCTGCAACTGGTAAAGACCCCGGCCACTTGGATTCTCAACTTCCCCACGAAGAGGCACTGGCGTTTCCCGTCGAAACTCGCCGACATCGAAGCTGGACTGAAGAAATTTGCTTGGACTTACAAGCGTAGGGGCATCACGTCTGTCGCCTTCCCACCCCTTGGGTGCGGTGCCGGTGGTCTCAAGTGGGAGGATGTGCGGCCTCTGATGGAAAAGTACCTCGGTGGACTCGACGGGATTGCGATTTATGTCTGCCTCGCTCCTCCCAAACACGTGTCAATGACGGACGGCCAGAGCGGGTAGCCACAGTCAGCGATTTCCTGACTGTGGGCTTTTGTGACGTGCGAAAAAGAAAGAACCCACGGTCGCGACACCAGTGACCGTGGCTACCCTCTGATAGCGTGCCGATGTGAAGACATAAGCTGTCCTTTGTATCTCCCTTTTTGTAAATGAGTTACATTCATAATTTCCTTGACTTTATGGGGGAAAACATGTATATAATTTCCCCCAGGAGATGGCATGAATTCGGTCGCAAATTCGGTTCTCAAGCGAGTTCGCGTGCATGGACGCGGGTGGGTGTTTACGCCTCGCGAGTTTCTAGCCCTGGGCACGCGCCGGGCAGTGGATCGCGCGTTAGCGCGGTTGACACAAGACAAGACCATCCGTCGCCTGGCGCAAGGTCTTTATGATTATCCCCGCGTTCACAATAAGCTTGGGATTCTTACTCCGAACCCGGATGATGTCGCCGCAGTACTGGCAGCGAAGACGGGAAGCCGGGTGCAGGTGTCGGGGGCGCGTGCGGCCAACTTGCTCGGCCTGACCGACCAGGTTCCAGCCCAACTAGTGTACCTGACGGACGGCCCTGCACACCGCGTCAAGATCGGCGCCCAGACCATTCAGTTGAAACCCGCGAGACCATCGAGGTTCCCCGGAGCAGGCACGCCGGCAGGGCTGGCTCTCCAGGCGATCCGCGCGGTCGGGCCCCATGCGAACAAAGACTTGGTGGTTCGACAGTTGTCCCGCGCCTTGAGCGCTCGCGACCGTGCACAACTCGCCAAACTAATAAAACATGCCCCAGCCTGGAGTCATGAGATCATACGGCAATTGAAAGGGGCGTAGATGGACACCTGGGCCAAGGCAATGCCGGAAGATCGAGAAGCGCTATTCAACCAGACGGCCGTCACCAAGGGCATATCATCCGAGATCGTGGAGAAGGATTTCTGGGTCTGTTGGACACTGCATCATGTCTTCCAGTTTCGTGATTTTCCCCGCCTCATCTTCAAGGGCGGCACATCGCTATCAAAAGCGTTTGGCATTATCCAGCGGTTTTCTGAAGACATCGATCTCGTCATCAACCGCCATCAACTCGGCTTCAACGATGGCTGCGACTACAGCCCCGGCAGGGGCGAAATAACTTAGCCCAGGGCGCCAGCCCTGGGTTTGCGGCCCTCACCCCGCCTTCGGCTCCCCTCTCCCGTGCGGGCGGGAGAGGGGATGGGGGAGAGGGAGGGCGCCGGAAACCCACGGCTCGCGCCGTGGGCTACATTATGTCGCCCGCTTTGCGGGCTGGATTATTAAGCGAATGTGCAACTCAGGACGCCAGCGAGTTCGTGCCGAGACTCGAAGAGCGGATTCGCTCGACCATTGGCAGCCACGGGTGGAGTCTCGAAATCGATCCCAACGCTCCGGATGGCGACACTGTTGATTTCAAGTATCCGGCAGGCACTCCCGGCGCGCTCGCCAGTGGATATATCCGGCGGGCGGTGCGCCTTGAACTCGGGTGCCGTGGCGACCAGATCCCATGCGAGGAAGCAACCCTGACGCCCTACGTGGCGGAAGCATTCCCTGACCAATTCCAACTGCGTAGCGTCAAGGTAAACGCCATCGGACCCGAGCGGACATTCTGGGAAAAGGCCACAATCCTGCATCGCGAGTACTATCGCGCCGAAGCGGGGAAGCCCGTTACGGAACGGGCATTTCGCCACTATCATGACGTTGTGGCCATTTCAAAACATCCCCGCGGCCTTCGCGCGCTTGAGGATCTCAATCTGCTGGAGCAAGTCGTGCAGCATAAGCAACACTTTTTCCGGGAGGGCGGTGCGCGATATGAACTCGCTAAGAAGGGAACTCTCCGCCTTGCGCCCGGCCCCCAGCTCGAAGGGGTCCTCCGCAGGGACTACGAGAAAATGCGAGAAATGTATTTTGGTCAGGAACCCGATTTCGATGCCGTAATGACTGACATCCGCGAACTTGAGAGGGCATTTAACGAGCGAGAGTAGCTCACAACCATGTTTTTCGTCGATCACAGGCAGCCCTAAACCAACTAAGAGCAGGCATGCCATAGTTGGCCAATTGGCTCGAATGATCTAATTCATCCCCTTGATTTGAAGCTCCGCCTCACGATTTTAGGATGATCGCAACGCTTGAACCTGCCCCCGGCCCTTTTTGCTTTCTTCCCTGGCCTATGCAGTCGCTTAGCAGTGTAGTCAGCAGACCTTGGATGTGGTCTGAGTGTGATCTCTGACGGTCAAGCCTGGATGACGGGCCATCTGGAAGCAGTGATGTTAGTGTTCCGACGCGTCGACTTTGGTTGTGCGGCTCCGCGGCCCGCATTCGAGGAGATGGGCGTGCTGGAGCAAGCGCGGCCTGGCACAGAGCGAAGCTCTACGCCTCGGCGCGTTTCTGATTATTGAAGACCGCAGAGCTTAGCGCCAGCCTGCGTGGGGACTGAAGGACCCCCTCACCCGCCTGCGGGCCGTAGCGGGCTGTTTGTCCTGAACGTCCACAACTCTTCGGCGGGCGAAGGCCCGGCCCTGCGCCGGCTTGTGAAAGCGCCGTCGCGGTCCACCTTTTCCCCAGGAGGCGGTCTCAGAACTGGCAAAATCACGGTTTTTAGAACGAATAATCAATAACTTACGCTGTGCAAAAGTCTAAAATACCTAGTTTTGAGACAGCCTCCCAGGGAGAGGGCTGGTTTTCCTACTTCACTTGCGTGTCCAACTGCCTACTGCTTTCCTCTGACTCCTGACTTTTGACTCCTGCTCTTACTCCACCGCCACCGGCTCAGCTTGCAGCGCGCATCCACGACACAGCATCATTACATGCTGCGGGCGGAAGACTTCACCTGAGGACGGGGATTCATTTCATGATCTCAAGCCGGCAAATCTCATCCTGGTCGATGTCGAGCACATAGACATCGGGGAACAGGCCCCTGGCTCCGCTCCGGGCGAAACCATAGGCTTGCTCCAAAGCCTCCGGCAACTCTGGGTAGACGTGGCCAGACACTACCCAGCGCTGGAAATTCCCTTTGGTGGCGACCAGGAAGCCCTTCTCGCTCAATTCCAGGTCGAGACTCCGATTACGGGCGGCCTTCCGTATGGCGGTTCCAATTTGTCCTTTACTCTCAGTCATTTCACTCTCCGATCTTTGACTCGAATCGGACTGAGACCAGCTTGGATACGCCCGGTTCCTCCATGGTGACGCCGTACATCACGCGTGCGATTTCCATGGTCCGTTTGCTGTGAGTAATCAGGATGAACTGCGTGTGCCGGCTCATCTGTTCGACCATGCGGCTGAAGCGGTCAATGTTCGACTCGTCGAGCGGAGCATCCACCTCGTCCAGGATGCAGAAGGGGCTCGGGGTGTAGCGAAAGATCGCGATGAGTAGCGCCAGCGCCGCCAGCGCTTTCTCTCCCCCGGAGAGCAACAGCACATTCTGCAGCCGTTTGCCGGGAGGCTGAGCGGCGATGTCGATGCCGCTGTCCGCATCCAATTCATCCGTCAGCCGCATCTGGCCCACTCCGCCGCCAAAGAGCGCGTGGAAAGTCTCAGCGAAGTATCCGTTGATCGCCCGGAATGCTTCCAGGAATTGCTGGCGCGAGACCTGATCGATTTCGCGAATCGCCTGGGTTGTGTCCTCAATCGAAGCCAGCAGATCCTGGCGCTGGGTATCGAGGAAGGTGAGCCGGTCCTCGGCTTCCTGGAGTTCTTCGAGCGCCATCATGTTGACCGGCCCCAGGTTCTCGATGCGGGTCTTGAGTTGGCGAACCTCGTCCTCAGCGGCCAGCAAGATTTCGCCCGCGAGCACCGGCGGAGGAGGTAACTCCGCGAGCACGGCGGAAGGTTCCGCGTGCAGTTCCTCGCGGCACTGCTGCGCATGGTGCGTGCGGTCGGAATCAGCCCGGGCAAACGCCACGTCGGCTTCCGAACGCCTGGCGCGAAGGGTCTCAAGTTCGACTCGCGCGGCGTCCACCTGCGGGCTGAGCGCCACGCGCTGAGCCTTGAATGCCCCAGATTCCTGCTCGAGGTGCTGAAGCTCCAACCGCGCCATCTCGAGTGCGGCTTCCAGCTCATGCAGGCGAACCCTAATGGTCTCGCCCTCTTCTGCCAGCCGCTGCTGTTGTTCGCGCCAGCTCTCCGATTGTTGCTGGAGGCGCGTCATACGGCTGCGTACGTCCTCGCACATGCCCAGCAGGCGCGCCAACTCGGCCCCGGCGGCGCGTGTCCTTTCTTCCAGCGCGCTGCTGCGGGCGCTTGCCTCGGCCAGTTCCTGCGATAGACGTTCCAGGTCCATGCGAAGTCTGCGAAGTGCGCCGGTTGACTGTGTGATGGCTTCCTCGCGCCGGGTCTTTTCATCTCCGGCCACCCCCAGTTCCGACCGCAGGCCGGCTTTCCGTTCATCGGCTGAGGCGAGCTCGCGTTGAAGCGCTGCGGCTTCGGACTGGAGGATCTTGAGCTGGTCGCGCGCGCGCTCCCAAGCCTCTCGCACTTGGCGCGTTCTCTCGTTGGCGACCACGGCTCTCTTTTCCGCTTCCTGCTTGGCCGCTGTCAGGTTCCCGTGGTTCTCTGCGAGTTGCGTCAGGCGGCTGGCAGCTTCGGCCAGCGCAGCCTCGCCCGCCTGGATTTTGCCTTCCAGCTCGGCGGCGCGGCGCTCGAGTTTTCGGAAGTCACGGCGAAGTGCCAGAGGCCCGGCGCTTGAGCCTTTGCCCCCGGACACCAGGCGATGCTGATAGTGCTCACCGCTCCGGGTCAGGAAGTGGCATTCAGGGTAGGCGCCTGCCAGCCGCTGGGCGGTTGCGGGGTCCTCAACCAGATAGGCATTGGCCAGCGCCGGCAGCCCCAGGTCGCCATTCAACCCCAGAGATTTCTGGAAGCTTATCAGGTCCCGCACCTGCGCCACCACTCCCGGCTCGGCAAGGAGGTCAGCGTGGGCTTGCCCATACGAGCGGTCATTCGGGGGGATATGCGTAACGAAGAAGGTGGACCACCCTTTTCCTTCCTCGCGCAGCAGCGCGATGCCGGAGCGGGCCTGCTCATGTTGTTCCACCACCACACACTCGAGTTCGAGCTTGAGGAAGTCTTCCACCACTTCTTCGTAGCCGGGCGAGACATCCACGAAGTCGGCGAGCACGCCGAGGGGATGGAACTGATGCCCGTTCGCGGGGATCTCCCCCGTGAGCAGCCGCCGCACACTTTCCGTGCTGTAAGCGTGACGGGCCAGCGATTCCTCCAGCGCCTGCTTGCGCGCCACGGCCCCGGAGTGTTCCCGGCGAAGCGTCTCAAGAGCCGATCGCTGGAAAGCTTCCTCGCCACGCGCCTTTTCGAGCGCCGCCACGGTTTCGCTCAGCGCCTTCGCCAAGTCTGCCAGCGATGTCGTGTCTTGCTGCTGGGCAGCGATCAAAACCTCCAGCTCGCCTGCCCAGCGCTGGTGTTCCCGCTCCACGCGCTGCTTCTCGGACTCGGTGCGCGTCGCTTGGCGGGAGAGCGCCAGGCCCGCTTCCTCAGCCTGCACAAGCTGGTTGCGAAGCTCCGCCGCATGGCTCATGGCGGCAAGCATGGCCTGGCGACATGACTCTACCTGCTCCTCCGCTGCCGCCACCTGGATGCTTAATGAGTCTTGGCGCGACAGCAGTTGCGCCCGCGCTCCTTGCGCCGCCGTCCAATCCTGCTGGACCTGTTCGAACTGGAGGGTTCTTTCGTTGCTCTGCTGTTCCAGTGAAGCCAGTTGGGTCTGGAAATCCGCTCTTTCCCGAGCCGCGTCCGTATCCCGTCCCTCGAGGCTCGCCGCCTGCTGGCCAACTTGTTCGCAGCGCGAGAGCAACCGCTCGCGCTCCAGGCTGCTTTGAGCGATCTGCTCCCGCAATTGCGTGAGCTGGCGCTCCCACTCCTCGTACTTTTGTGTGGCGGCCTTCTGCTCCAGCTCCAGGGCTTCGAGCTGCTGCGCCGCGAGCCCGCACGCTTCCTGCGCCTGGGCCACTTCATCCCCTAGCCGGGCGCATTGCGCTTCCAGGACCACCCACCGTGAGGTGAGGACCACTTTCTGTCGCGCGCGCAGCTCGTCGTGAAATTCCCTGTATCGCCGCGCCTTGGAGGCCTGGCGCTTCAGCGAGTTCGCCTGCTTGGTGACTTCCTCCAGGATGTCGGCGATGCGCGCCAGGTTCTGCCGCGAAGATTCCAGCTTGGCCTCCGCCAGCCGCTTGCGCGTCTTGAACTTGGAAACCCCCGCTGCCTCTTCCAGGATCAGGCGCCGGTCCGAGGGCCGGGAACTTAGAACCTGCCCGATTCGCCCCTGCTCGATGATGGCGTAAGATTCCGGGCCCAGTCCTGTGCCCATGAACAAGTCTTGGATGTCGCGCAGGCGGCAGACTTGGCCGTTTATGAGATACTCGCTCTCACCGGAGCGAAACAGCCGGCGTGTGACCGTGATCTCGCCGGCGCGATGGCGAAGCTTGGGCGCTCGGCTCCACTCTTCCTCGCCCTCGTTGTTGCCTGCCGCAGCTTCAGGTTCTTGCGCCTCCACTTGCCGGCGTTCCAGCTCTTCTTCCGGAAAGCCCGCCTCGTTGTATTCGGGGTCAACGAGCGTCATGCTGACTTCCGCCATGCTCGTGGGAGGCCTGGTGCCTGTGCCGTTAAAGATGACGTCAGCCATGCGCTCGCCGCGCAGGCTCTTCGCGCTCTGCTCTCCGAGAACCCAGGAGACGGCGTCTGATAGATTGGATTTGCCGCAGCCGTTCGGCCCCACAATGGCCGCAACGCCATCCGCGAATTCAAGCCGCGAGCGATCCCCGAATGACTTGAAGCCGAGCAGTTCGAGTTTTCTTAGTTTATACAAATTACACACCTCCCCTCTGGTCTTTCCAAGGAGGTGCGAGCCTGCGCTCGCGTTGAAATGAAAGCCAGAAGCATCGCAAAATAATTTGTGCAGGGCGAGCGATGTGGCCGACGCAGATTCAACATCATGGTTCGCCACCTGATGTGGCAAAAACGTTCCGGCACAGACCTCGCTCGCCCCGGCCCAAGCTTACCTTCTGGCGCGCACGAAAAGGCTGATGCGAGCATCCCCAATAACTTCACAGAATAGTTAGCACGAAAAAGGAGGGAAGTAAAGCGAAAACCACAAAATGGTGGGCTTTTCCAGAATCAGGGCCCCCATATGTAGGGGGCCGAAAGCGATGACACTTCGTGGGCTTTTTGTACCAACCTGCTATCCATCCATTCCAGAATCAGCTTCCTCATCTCCGGCAGCTCAACGTGTCCGCAATCGAAAAGCTCGATCCGGCAGTCGCCGGGCTTTCCGTATTTTTGATACAGTGCGAGCAGGTAATCCCGGACGTCCTCAACACCGGCGGGCGGCGTTAACAAGTCCTGGCGGCCGTTCACGCTCAGTCGAGGACGAGGGACGATCAGCTCATTGATCTCGGAAGTCTGGAAGTGTTTCAGCAAGGAGGGCACGTAGTAGTAGATCCCATGGCCTTTCAGGTTGTGAGTCCTGATCAATTCCTCAAAATCCGTGAGGCAGCAGATATCCACGCATAAGTCGACGCGCGGTTCGAGGGCAGCCAGCCACCAGGCCTTGGTAGAGCCCATCGACATGCCCAGCGCTCCCAGTCGCCGGGGATCAACCTCCGGCCGGCTGGCAAGGTAATCGAACGCCCGGAATTCATCAAACATCATCATTCCCCAGAGTACCCGGCCCCTCCAGAGCATCAACTTGAAAGCATCTTCCTCGCCCGTCCGGCCGTCGGCTTCGCGTTTGCGTTCGCCGAAACACCAGCTATCGATGGCCAGCGTCACGATGCCCTTTTGCGCACAGACGGGCGCATAGGCAGGCTGGGCTTGTGCTCCCACCAGCAGTTGTTCCTTCCCGAGGTCATACATTCCACCGTGCCAGTGGATGAAGAGCAGCCCCGGAGCCGGCTCCTGGCGCTCGTCCGGGATCAACAGCAGCGCCGGGACCGGTTCGATGCCATTAAGATCCAGGACCAGTCTCTCGAGAGTGTAGCCATCGTGTTTCTCGGTTTTCACCAGCTTGGCTGTGCCAGGTTTGTGAGCCCAAGGCAAGTCGCCGAGCAGGCTCCAGAGTTCTTGGCGGCGCCTGGCCTGGAAAGTGGAGAACGCCTCGCCTGCCTCAGGTTGGCGACCTGGTTGCACCTGCTCGCCCGCTGAGGGTTCAGCTCCCAGGGCCAGCAGAGCAGCGGATTGTTTCAGAAAATCACGTCGGTGAGGGAAAATCATGAGGCCTCCAGCGCGTGCGATGACGGCTATCCCTTCTTATTACACCTGTGGCGGACAGTCAAGTGGAGGACCAGCGCATTTGCAAAGTGTCCGTTTACCTGATATGTTAAACATGTTTAACGGGGAGGAGAGCGGCTATGCTGGGCATTCGATTGGAACCAGAACTCGAAAGTAGGCTGGAAAAACTGGCCAGGAAGACGGGACGCAGTAAGAGTTACTACGCGCGGGAAGCCATTCGGCAATATCTCGAAGACCGCGAGGACTACCTTCTTGGCATCGCCGTCTTGGAACGCAACGAACCCACCATCAGCCTGGAAGAGTTGGAGCGCCGACTTGACTTGGCGCATTGAGTTCGCTCACACGGCAGAGAAGCAGATCGTCAGGCTCGACCGCCAGGCGCAGGCCAGCATTCTCAGCTACCTCAGGCAACGAGTGCAGCCGTCCGAAAACCCTCGCCAGTTCGGGAAAGCACTGCACGGCGACAAGCAAGGCTTGTGGCGGTACCGCGTTGGAAAGCACCGCATCATTTGCGACATCCAGGACGAAAAGTTAACCGTGTTGGTGCTGGCTGTCGCGCACCGCAAAGTGGTCTATCGCTAAGCGCCAGTCCCTGTTCCAAGGATGCCGTGAGTCGCTAGCCCGGATTTCTCAGTGCGCCCCAACGGCGCAAATCACCAGTGGGGGCAGGTCCCACTCAAGTAGTTGTCGGTAAGACTTGGTAGCTAACGAGCGGTTCGATTGGGTAACTGATTGGATCGAAGCCTCGTGACAAAGCCCACGCATGGTGGGCGAGCAAACTGGCAGGCCGTAACGCGAGTGAAGCTTGAGCAGGCCTCGAAAGTGATGTTGTGGATGCCGACCCGCCTGAGATACGGGGAAGGCCGCGTGAACAGGGAAGCAACCGACAAATGCACCTGTTTGGTCCACCGGGGTAGTGAGCACGGCATGTCGGGAAGGTGGTCTGGGTAATTGGGGGAAGCCCAGGACGGTGGAGTTCGCAACTCCAACAGAGTCGGAAAGGACGATGGCCGGACTGGGTGGCGGAAAGGGTCGTAGTACCGTGGAAGCCGGGTAATGCCGGTGGAGGGAAGGGCCCTTACTTCTGATGGGCTTTGGAAGAAGAAGAGGTGAGGTGATTGGCGATGAGCCTGGAAACACCGATTCCGATCCGGACTCTTCAGAGAAAGCTGTATCTCAAGGCGAAGGCAGAACCGGCCTACCGCTTCTATCTGCTCTACGACAAGATTTACCGCGAGGACATCCTTGCTCATGCCTACGAGTTGGTGAAAGCCAATCAAGGGGCACCGGGCGTAGATGGCCAGACGTTCCGGGAAATCGAGGCGCAAGGGTTGGAGAAGTGGCTAGCGGGTATCAGGAATGAACTTCGTACGAAGACGTACCAGCCACAACCGGTGCGACGGGTGATGATCCCGAAACCCGGAGGCGGGGAACGGCCACTCGGGATACCGACGATAAGGGACCGCGTGGTGCAGACCTCGGCCAAGCTGGTGCTGGAGCCGATCTTCGAGGCGGATTTCGATCCCAATGCCTATGGCTATCGACCCAAACGGAGCGCGCAGGACGCGATCCGGAAAGTGCACAAGCTTTTGTGCGACGGTTACACCGAGGTGGTAGACGCCGATCTGTCGAAGTACTTCGACACCATCCCACACTGCGAACTGATGCAGTGTGTCGCGCGGCGAATCGTCGATCGGAAGGTGCTGCATCTGATCAAGATGTGGCTGAAAGTTCCGGTTGAGGAGAAGGATGACAAAGGGAACCGGCGCCTGACGGGCGGCAAGCAGAACACCTGTGGGACTCCGCAAGGCGGGGTGGTCAGCCCACTGCTGGCCAACCTGTACATGAACCGGTTTCTGAAGTACTGGCGGATCACCGGGCGGGGAGAGAGGTTCCAAGCCCAAGTCGTTACCTACGCGGACGATTTCGTGATTCTGAGTCGCGGCCACGCGCAACAGGCACGGGATTGGACGCGGCAGGTGATGAGCCGGATTGGACTCACCCTCAACGAGGCGAAAACCAGCATTCGGCGCGCCCGCCAAGAGCGTTTTGACTTTCTGGGGTACACGTTCGGGCCGTACCGTTACCGGAAAGATGGTCATTGGTATTTGGGCACAGGTCCGTCCAAGAAGAGCATTTCGCGGCTCCGGCAGAAGGTGGCAGAGGTTCTGAAACCCAGCAACGTGCAGCCCTGGGAGGAGGTTCGCGATCAGCTCAATCGCCTGTTGCGCGGTTGGGCGGCGTACTTCCACCAAGGTACGCGGCTGATGGCTTATCGGGCCATCGACCATCACGTTTATACTCGGGTTCGCTTATTCCTGATTCGGCGACACAAAGTGCCGTCGCGAGGTGCGGGGCGCTATCCGGACACTGCAGTCTTCGGGGCGCTGGGAGTGCTGCGCTTGCGCAGTCTCCATTGCTCGTCGCTGTCGTGAGCTTGAGGTGAAGTCAGTCGGAAAGCCGGATGCTCGCAATGGGCACGTCCGGTTTGATGCGCGGGGAGGGGAACCAGGGCGACGAAGGCGTCGATACCTGCGCCTCTCCTCGACTCTACCCACGTTTGGAGGCTCTTAGGGGGTCGCCGGAAGGGCGGGGCTTCACAGGCTGCGGAAGAACTCGTTTGGCGTGTCATTCCGAGGAGCCGCAGGCGACGAGGAATCTCGCCTTGTCTTGAAAACACTCAGAGCGAGATTCCTCGCTCCGCTCGGAATGACAGCTTGGAAGGGTTTTTCCGCACCCTGTTCAGGCCCGCCGAAATCGCGCCTCCCACCCTCTGTTGATCCCGTGCCCCGCGCAGTCCGTCGGACGACAGACTGCGCGGGGCGCAGGAATAAACAGGGAGGCCTTGTAACGGCGGGGCTGAAGCCCCGCCCTTCCGGACCCGTGGTGGGAAATGCGGACTGGTGGAAGCTCTTAGCTTTCGGACGCTCCCGAGGCAGGCGCGCCGCAGTTCAGTGCTCTACACGGCCGGGACCCATCTCGCCTCGCGGCGCCGGGGCGGCCGTGCTACGACTGAAGATCACAGGCAGGGTTAGTGGGAAGGTTTCCAGCGCAGGACGGGCTTGCGCGCCGCGGCGGCTTCATCCAGGCGCGTGACGCGCGTGGTGTAAGGCGCCTTGAGGACAAACTTCGGATTCTCCTCGACCTCTTGGGCAATGGACCGCAGCGCGTCGATGAAGGAGTCCATTTCCTCTTTGCTGACGCTCTCCGTGGGCTCGATCATCATCGCGCCGGAGACAATCAACGGAAACGCTGTGGTGTAAGGATGAAAGCCGTAATCGATGAGCCGCTTGGCGATGTCGCTGGTGCGGACGCCGCGCGCCGCCTGGCGCCGGTCAGAGAACACGCACTCGTGCAGGCACGCGCAGCCCTGAGGAAGGTCGAAAAAGTCTCTCAACTGGCTCATCACGTAATTGGCGTTAAGCACGGCGTCCTGGGTGGTCTGACGCAAGCCTTCGAAGCCATTGGCCTGGATATAAGCGAGCGCCCGCACGGCCATACCGAAGTTGCCGTAGAAGGCACGCACCCGACCGATACTCCGGGGCCGGTTGTAGTCCAGATGGAACGTTCCATCCGCCGCCTGCTCGACCACGGGCAAGGGCAGGTAGGGTTCAAGAACCCTCCTCACCGCCACCGGCCCTGAGCCCGGGCCGCCACCGCCATGAGGCGTGCTGAAGGTCTTGTGCAGGTTCAGATGCATCACGTCCACGCCGAAATCCGCCGGGCGCGTCACGCCCACTAGCGCGTTCATGTTGGCCCCATCCATATACAGGAGGCCGCCTCTGGAATGCACCAAATCGGCGATCTCCCGGATTTGCGACTCGAAGATGCCCAGCGTGTTGGGATTGGTGAGCATCAATCCCGCAACTTTATCTGTCATGGCGCGGTCGAGCTCGGCAAGGTCAAGGCAACCGCACTCATCGGATTTGAGGTTCTGAACCTCGTAACCCGAAATAGTGGCGCTGGCGGGATTCGTTCCGTGCGCTGAATCGGGGATGAGGATGTATTTCCGCGGGTTGCCGCGCTCGCTCAGGCAGGCGCGGATCATCAGGATACCCGTCAGTTCGCCTTGCGCGCCCGCCGCAGGCTGAAGCGTGACCGCGTCCATGCCGGTTATTTCCTTCAGGCAACGCGCTGTTTCATGGAGAACTTCGAGACAGCCCTGGACCAAAGCTTCAGGAGCGTAGGGATGGTCCGTGGCGAGGCCCTCCAGGCGCGCCACCTCTTCATTGATCCGCGGGTTGTACTTCATGGTGCAGGAACCCAGCGGATAGAGGCCCGTATCCACTCCGTAATTCCAGGAGGAAAGGCGCGTGAAGTGGCGGATGACTTCCAGTTCCGAGACCTCCGGAAAGCCCTCGACTTCGCCCCGGCTGAACTCCGGGCCCAAGAGTTCTTCCGCTGATACAGGGGGCACGTCCAGGGGCGGGAGGTCCACGCCGGATTTCCCAGGTGTGCTCCTCTCGAAGATCAGCTTTTCGTTTCTGTTAACGTGAGGCCGTGCCTCACGGATTCGATTTTCCATTCGTCCTCTTGTCGTGCCCTATGTAGGAGCGCGCGCTTCCAGCGCGCACAATAACTACGGCGGCCAAGATGGCCGCGCTCCCAAACGCGCCCTACGCGCGCTCCACCGTTTGAGCGACCAGTCCTAGAGCGGCGGCGCGACTGAAGGCCTCCACCGTACGGTCAATCGCCTCCCGGCTGACAGTCTCGGTGACGCAGACCAACAGGTGGTTTCGCAATTCCGGATAGAACCGCTCCAGGTTCAGGCCACCTATGATCTTTTGCTTTTGCAACTCGGCCAGCAATTCGTCCGCGTCGCCGGGCGTCCTAACAACGAACTCATTGAAGTACGGCCCGGTGAATGGAGTGGCGACGCCGGGGATAGTCGCAAGTTGCCTGGCGGCGTAGCGAGCTTTGGCAAGGTTCTGTTCAGCCAGCATTTTCAGTCCATTTTTCCCCAACAGGCTGAGGTAGATGGTCACGGCCAAGGCGCACAACGACTGATTGGTACAAATGTTGGAGGTGGCCTTCTCGCGCCGGATGTGTTGCTCACGCGTGGCGAGGGTCAGCACGAAGCCCCGGCGACCCTCGGTGTCCACCGTCTGGCCGACCAAGCGGCCCGGCATTTGCCTCAGGAACTTCGCCTTCACGGTCAGAAAGCCAACGTAAGGCCCGCCAAAGGCCACGGGCACACCCAAGGATTGCGCCTCTCCGCAGACGATGTCCGCTGCGCTGGGCGGCTTGACGATCGCCAGCGACAAGGGTTCTGCGATGCTCACGATCAGCAGGGCGCCGCTTCGATGCACGACTTTCGCAATCTCGGGCGTGCGTTCCAGAGTTCCGAAGAAATTGGGCGATTGCACGACCACCGCCGCCGTCTCAGCATTGAGGGCGGATTCGAGTCTGGCGAGATCAAGCTGGCCCGATTCGCTGTAGGGAACTTGCAGGAGTTCAGTTCCCTGGTGCCTGATGAATGTCTTCAGCACCTGCCAGTATTCCGGATGCACCGTGCGGGCCATGAGCACGCGGCTGCGACGCGTGACGCGCATGGCCATCAGGACCGCCTCCGTGGTAGCCGTGGAGCCGTCGTAAAGCGAAGCGTTGCCCACCTCCATGCCCGTGAGCTGCGTCATCAGGGTCTGGAACTCAAACATCGCCTGCAAGGTGCCTTGGGCGATCTCCGCTTGGTAGGGCGTGTAAGCGGTGAAGAATTCGCCGCGCGAAAGAAGCGCGTTCACGGCCACGGGGATGTAATGGCTGTACGCTCCGGCGCCCAACAGCGAGACATACTCGCGGCTGCTCCGGCTCGCGGCTTGGCGGAAGAAGGCCAGGATTTCGGGCTCGGAGAGCGGCCCCGGCAGGTTGAGCCGGCCGCGGAGTCGCAGTTCGCTGGGAATCCGCTCGAAGAGTTCTTCAATGCTGCTCAGGCCCGTGGCTTTCAGCATGGCGATGCGGTCGGAGTCAGAGTTGGGCAAATAGCGCATCAGGTGGATTTTTCCTTTTGGATATAAGCTTCATACTCATCCGCGGTCATCAGCTTTTCGATCTCGCTGCGGTCTGAGAGCCGCACCTGAACCAGCCATGCTTCGCCGTGGGGATCGCTGTTCAGCATCTCCGGATTGTTCTGTAGCTTCGTATTCACGGCAGCCACTTCTCCGCTGACAGGGGAGTAGATCTCGGAGACTGCTTTCACGGATTCGACCGTCCCGAAACTCTCGTTGGCGGTCACGTGTTCGCCCGGCTTCGGAAGTTCAACGTACACGATATCGCCCAGTTCCTTTTGGGCGTGGTCAGTAATGCCGATGGTGCCGATCTTTTCGTCCACTCGGATCCACTCGTGCTCTTTGGTGTAGAGAAATTCTTGGGGATACATGGATGCTCACTCTCTCACGGGACTGGTGATCAGGTGATCTGGAGATCGGGTGAACAGGAAGCTCGAAATTCGAAAATCGAAATTCGAAAATCGTCGCGAGTTTCGATTTTCGGTTTTCGAGTTTCGTTTTTCGACTGCTCACCCGATCTCCCGATCAATGACTACTTCAGCCTTTTGTAAAAGGGCAGGGGAACAATCTGCGCGCCTGCCATCTTGCCACGAATATCGACTTCAATCTCCCGCCCCACCTCAGCCAAGTACGGCGGGAGGTAGGCCATGCCGATGTTTTTCTTCAAAAAGGGCGCACACGAACCGCTGGTCACATAGCCGGCGGCTTTGCCTTCGACGTAAACTGTATGACCGTCGCGCGCGATTCCCCGGTTCGTCATTTGAAAACCCACCAGCTTCTTGCGTATGCCTTGGGCTCGTTGTCGCAGCAGGACATCACGGCCGATGAACTCGCCTTTTTCAAGCTTCGCTATCCATCCCAGGTTCGCTTCCAGTAGGGTGGTTTCTTCATCGAGCTCGTGGCCGTAAAGAGGGTAGCCTGCCTCAAGCCGGAGGGTGTTCCTTGCGCCCAGGCCAGCAGGAACCAACCCTTCGGGCTTGCCAGCTTCGATCAGTGTGTTCCACACCTTCTCGGACTCTGCCGGCGGGAAATAAAATTCGAATCCGTCTTCGCCGGTATAGCCGGTGCGCGCCAGAATGCCCTCCACAGCGCAGCATCGAGTGCGGCAAAACCAATAATACTTGAGCCCCGCGACCGTCGTGTCCGCCACCTTGGATATGATCCCCAAGGCGCATGGGCCTTGAAGAGCAAGCTGCGCATACTCGCCGGAAACGTTGCGCACCTCAGCCCCGACGGAGTTGTGCTGAACCATCCAATCGAAATCCCGGTCCGCGTTCGCCGCGTTGACGCAGAGGAAGTAATGGTCCTTCGCCAAGCGGTGCACCACGCAGTCATCGACGGCGCTTCCTTTTGGATGCATCAAGGCGCTGTATTGGGCCTGAAAATCCTTCAGGCGGGACACGTCGTTGGAAGTGATGTGCTGGAGGAGTGATAAAGCACGAGGCCCGTTGACTTCGATCTCCCCCATGTGACTTACATCGAAAAGCCCTGCCGCCCTGCGGACCGCGAGGTGTTCCTGGATGATGCCGGAATACTCCACCGGCATCTCCCAGCCCCCAAATTCCACCATCTTGGCGCCCAGGGCCTTGTGCAGAAAATTGAGCGCGGTGCGCTTTAAACCCAGTCCTGTTGGCGTCGCCAACCTTTCTCCCCCAAGCGAGATAAGCCATCCATGCAAGTCCACCAACCTAACACACTCTCAACGATCCGGTCAAGGCAACGCGACCGCCGGTCGTGCTGACCCCTGAAGAAGTGGCGCGGCTTCGTTACGCGGCCGCCCTGTCCTCCGGAAGCTTCATGAACATCGTCAGTGCCGCGCTGATGGCGTAGAGCACGGCGAAGATCCACATTACGCCTGCGACACCCAGCAACGGCAGAAAGATACCGACGATCGCAGGGCCGACCCAGGCGCTCGCTCCGGCGCCCAAGTTGAGGATCGACATGGCCGCGCCTTTGCGGCCCGGTGCGAGAGCCGCCATGATCGCCCCGAGTGGCGTATAGGCCGACAGGGTGGCTCCATAGAACATGCCGGCAACGACCGCCAGCGTGTAATTCGGCGGGTGTCCCTGCATGGAGTAATAGAGCATGAGGGTCGTGACCGCGCAGCCGGCGCCGCCGAACAGGGCGACGGTCCTCCGCCACCCGAATTTGTCGCCGATGATTCCGAACAAGAGATTCCAGATGACGTTGGTCACCGACAGCATGGTCAGCAAGCGTAGCCACTGCGTGAGGGTGAAGC
Organism: Terriglobia bacterium; assembly: GCA_049698675.1. Taxonomy (GTDB): domain Bacteria; phylum Acidobacteriota; class Terriglobia; order UBA7540; family UBA7540; genus CAVROP01. The sequence continues at coordinate 5,257 of JBAVYG010000020.1, read as the reverse complement.
CGACCTTGGTGGTGCAATAGACTGGCAGAAACACCAGAAAACCGAGTTGTGCCGCCGTGTTGATCGTCCGCACGATGCCGCCGATTCCGATCTTCGGGATCTGCCAGGCGATCGTGGCACTGGAAATGAGCGTTTTTATTGGATTCTCGCCCGCGGGAGCGAGCCTCCGTGTTCCCGTCGGATCCCGAACGCCAAGCAGGGCCAAGCCGGCAGCGACGACGAAAATAAGCGCCCACCAGAGGGTCCGATACGAGCCCATCAGCGGAACCAGGTAACTCGCGATGAGGGAGCCGAGGGTCGGGAAGCCCGCGGCGAATGCAAACCAAAACCAGCCCAGCGATGTCCCGAGATTTCGAGCCGGCGTTGCCACCGTGATCCATACCAGGAAGCCGTATGCGAAGAGCGGATAACCGAACCCGCGCATTGCATAGAAAAGCAGTATGAGTGGGTAGTTGGCCGGTGCGACCCCCAGTAAGAGAAAGGCCACGTGGAAAACGAGCCAGATGGCCAGACCGATCAACATCACCCGTTTCGGTCCCCAGAGGTCGCTGAGGGCTCCGGACAGCCATGACGCAAACGTAGCGGTGACACCGTACGCGGTGAACACCAGCGCCACCGCCGATGCCGATACTCCTTTGCTGGCGAGATAAGCCGACAGAAATCCCGATTCAACGCCGCAAGCACACATGAACAACAGGACAGCCAGGAAACCCCACGCCAGGGGCGGGTAAATGCCGAGTCGATCGAGAAAGGACGAACGTGCACTGTCGGGTCTGGCGACCGTGGCTTCCATAGAGAAGCTCCTGTCTTGGTTCGGCGTCAGATGGAGAGTCGCCGTTTTTGGTTAGGTATGTTCCATTCTTCGAACCTGGATTTTCACGGCCTAGGGGTCTATCGCTCCGATAATGTGGGACGCGCGGCTGCCAAAAAAAGCGCAGCGCCCAGCCTTTTGGCTCGGCGCTGCGGAATTTCTTGGTCCGGAAACTCTGGCTTACTGTGTGGTCGTGTGCGTCGTGTGGTGATGCACGGGGGCTTTCGGCTTCGGTTTCTCCTTAACGGGTGGTTTGTCAGGCAACGGGTCGGGCTGGGTAATCTCGCCCACTACCGTCAGCACGAGGTTCGGCGTGGCCGTGTAAGAATCCGCCGTACCTTTGAACCTTACAATGTCGCCCCTTTCAAGGTTTTTGACATCCGGCTGTTTCGAGTCTTTCACCTCGATGTCGTAGACCCCCGGCGTGGCCTTGGACTGATCAAGGATGCCGACACGAACCACATAAGTTCCAGCTTCTGAACCCTTCACGACGCTATCCACAACCCCTCCCAGCCCGAGGGGTTGTCCCTTCAGGGCGTCCCAGGCTTTTTGCGCGGTCTCTCCGCCGAACTTGAGAGGGTAGGTCATGTCATTAAAGCCATCAACCAAGGGGTTTCCGGTGTGCTTGGGAGCTTCCATCGCGGCCACTTTGAAACCCTCCGGCGGATTTGGCGAACTCGCCGCTTGGGTGATGACATCAGCCAACCCCGCGTCGTTACCGTGGTGGTTCACATAGGCACGTTTAAGGAATTTGTCAATATCGTCGCCGGCGGGGTTCTTCGATGCCTGCGCCAAAGAAACTGCCCGCGCAATATACCAAAGGGCGTGGTCGTAATCGGAGGGCGAGGAATACAGGTACGCCAACCCCAGCCTATAGAATGTATAGACGTCGCTGGGATTATCGTCCGCCGCCGCCTTGAGGGAGGTAATTGCGTTCGCATAATCCTTTCGCTGCAAGGCTACGAAGCCGATCGCGCTGTTGAAGACCGCCCGTTTGGGCTTCACGAACTGCGTGAATTGCTCATCGCTAACGGTATCAGGCTTTTGGATTTTTTGGAGAATCTCCAGGCCATGTTTTGCATCGCTCTCCGCCCGTGAGAGGTTCGCGGGAGCGTTGGGGTCGTCCACCTTGAACGTGAAGGGAAATACATAACTGAGAAACCCCAGAGCGTCGAGATTGTCGGGGTCGCCTTCCAGCACTTTCTTTGCGGCCTCGATAGCCTGGTCGCTCTTGCCAAGCTGGAAATAGGCCTGCATCTCGGCTACGTAGGCACCCGACTTGAAATCCGAGTTCGAGAACTTTTGGAGGAAAGCCTCCGCAAGCGAAATCTTCTTGTTCGGATCCTTCTCGTTGCCCATTGCAGTATACGCGTCGTATTCATCCCGGCTCTTCCAATTCTTGGCTTGTGCTGCTTGCGGAGGCGCATTCCATTGACAAGCGAATGCCCCCCTCAGGACGTGCTGTGGTTTGGCGGCAGCCTGCGCCGCAGGCGTCCATACCATAAGGCTGACTAGCAGAGTGAAGCTCCAAAGCGCAGTTGATTTCCTCATTGTCACGCTACCTCAGTATTGGGGTTTTGACTCGATTGAGAATCGGGGCGCGATTCATCTCGTTTCCTTCTTCAAACCTTACGGTCCGCGCACGCCGTAAGCGTTTGATGGACGAAGTGACTCTATAAAATGACGCCATTCAAATATCAAGGATTGAAGAACAATTCAAGCAAAATCGTACTTACCCTTCACCCGCCCATTGACCTTCTTCGTCGTTTAACTTTGGATGTTGACGGCGGGAGAGAGATAGCCTCCCTCGCTGACACACATATTATACCACTATTCAAGCGGATTGCACGGGTGGACATTGTTTTGTCAGCCCGGCCCGTTTGTGCAGGGTCGCGACCGAGCCGCTTTGGGATGCTACCTTTCGGGGACGTTGACACTACCCAGCCCGATAATGGGTGCGGCGTTGCAGCGGTCCAAGAGAGCTATTAGAATCAGGAAAGGATGGCAGAAGGATATTCCCCCACCTCGGTCGCCGAACGAGCCGAACTGGCTGCGCTGGGCCCCCGCTCCAGGCTCGAGCCGTTTTTCAAGGAAACGGCCAAGGAAGTCCTGCTCGCCCTGGCGCGCAACCCGAACCTTAAGGAGCACGATCTGCTCCGCCTGCTGGAGCGCCAGGACCTGCCCGAAGAGGCGCTGCGCGAACTGGGTCAACACGCCCAGGCCGTGCGCAGTTACCATGTGAAGCTTGCCCTTGTCCGTCATCCCAAGACCCCTCGCCTGGTTTCCTTGCCCCTGCTGAAATTCCTCCACCTTTTCGACCTGGTGCGGGTGAGCCAGACTCCGGCGGCGCCCCCGCGGGTGAAAAAGGTGGCGGAGGAAACGGTCTTGAAGAAGCTGGAAGCCCTCCCGCGCGGAGAGAAGATAACCCTGGCGCGCCGGGGTTCGGGACGCGTCGCGGCCGCATTGCTTGTAACACAGGATGCAGAGCTGATCCGAGCCGCCTTGAGCAATCCTTACCTTTCGCAGAGCCACCTGCTCGAGGTTCTGGCCCTGAACGAGCTCCCGGCCGTGCTGGTGGAGTTGCTTTCCCATCACGAAAGATGGTCGCGCCCCTATCACCTGCGTCTGGCATTGATTCGCCATCCGCTGACCCCTTTCGCTCGCGTGCTCGCCTTCCTGCCGGACATCACCGTCAACGACCTTCGGGACATCTGCCGCGACCCTCGCATGCCCGATCAGGTTTGCAAGTACATCATCGCTCACCGCGCCCAACGGCTGAACCAAAGGAACATTGCATCATTGAGTCATTGAGGCATTGAATCAATGAGCCATTGATCCATTGAATCATTGATCCATTGAATCATTAGACCATTGAAAAGCGGTGCGCGAGACTGGGGCGCATGAGGGTTGAGGAATTCTGCTTTCTGCCTTTAGCCTTCTGCCTTTAGCCTTCTGACTCCTGACTCCTGACTCTTGCTCGTCACTTGTCACTTGTCACTCGTCACTGGTATTTTAGAGCGCTGGTTCTAAGGAGCGCGCGTGGCAATCAGTTGGCTTGACCTCCTGGTGGTGATCGCCTACCTCGGCGGCATCACCATCTTCGGAGCCCATTTCCGGAAAAGCCAGCGGACCATGCACGATTATTTTCTGGGCGGGCGTCGTCTGCCCTGGTGGGCAATCTCCTTCTCCGTTGTATCAGCCGAAACCAGCATCCTGACCATCATCAGCACGCCCGGCATCGCTTACCATTCCAACCTGGGCTTCCTGCAACTGGTGTTTGGATACCTGGTGGGCCGCGTGGTAGTAAGCTTCGCTCTCATTCCCCGATACTTTGCGGGTGAAATGTTCACGGCTTACCAGCTCATCGAGCAGCGCTTCGGCCGGGCCTTGAAGGTCTTCACCGGGGCGCTGTTCCTCACCACGCGAGCTTTGGCTGAAGGCGTTCGCGTGTTCGCCATCGCGATTGTGATTGGGGTTATCTTCAAGAGTGGCGTACTTGCGGCTCTGCTCGTCATCATAGCGCTGACCCTCTTCTATACTTTTGAAGGGGGACTGACCGCGGTGATTTGGACAGACGTCATCCAGTTGCTCATTTATCTCACGGGGACCGCGGTGGCGCTGGCCCTGGCGTTACACGCCATCCCAGGCGGGTGGACAGAGGTAAGCCGCCTGGCACATTCCGAAGGGAACAAGCTGGCGGTCTTTAACTTCCATTTCAATTGGCATGAGCCCTACTTGTTTTGGTCGGGGTTGGTGGGAGGAGCGTTTCTGAACACGGCCAGCCATGGCACGGACCAGTTGATCGTTCAGCGCCTGCTCGCCGCGCGCAATCGGCGCCAAAGCCAGGCGGCCCTGCTTTCCAGCGGATTGCTGATCCTCCTGCAATTCACCCTTTTCCTCGTGGTGGGTGTAGTGCTTTTTGCCTTCTACAAGCACTTTCCACCTCCCAACCCTTTTGCGCGGGCGGACCAGATATTTCCCACCTTCGTGGTGACGCAACTGCCTCGCGGGCTGGCGGGCTTGCTGATCGCGGCCATCCTCGCTGCCGCTATGGCCAATTTAAGTGCCGCCTTCAACTCCCTGGCCTCCAGTTCAGTGGTGGATTTTTACAAGCCCTTTGTTCGGCCGAACGCCGGCGAGAAGCATTACCTTGCAGTCTCCCGCGCCGTGACTTTAGGATGGGGCGCGGTGCTCGTGGTGATCGCGCTGCTAGCACAACATCTTCATCGGAGCGTCCTGGAACTGGCGCTGACCATTGCCAGCGTTCCTTACGGCAGCATGTTGGGGATTTTCCTGTTGGGGGTTCTTACCAAGCGCGCCAATAGCCGGGGTGCTTTGACCGGCGCCCTTGTCGCCCTGGCTACAATGGGAGTTGTGGTTGGGTGTACCTCCCTCGCTTGGACATGGTACGTCGCCCTCGGAACCGTGGTAACGTTCGCTCTAGGG